>JAGQQC010000257.1 GCA_020426395.1 Planctomycetaceae bacterium | reverse complement strand
CATGGATGATGAGCCAACGAGCCGGAACGATGTCCTATCTCATTTTCGCCGGCGGCTTCTCACTGCTTGTTTACACGCTGTTCTACATTTTCACCGACATCTGGGGCTTTCAGATTGGTCTGTTCCGCACTTGGGGAACCAACGCACTGGCCTGTTACGTCCTCTTTGAACTGGTCTGCGGTGGGGTGAAAAACTTTGTCCCCCGAGATCCCGCCCCCTGGTATGGTTGGGCAAGCTGGGTCATCAGCATGCTCCTGATGTGGCTGGTCATTCGGACCTTCGAGAAGAACAAAATCTTCATTCGTATGTAAACTCACAGATTTTTCTGTGGCTCGCTAATATGATCTATAAAACCAAGGCGTTCGATAGTTTTACTATCGAACGCCTTTTCATTAAATCAATTCTTGTGACTGCCCAAACTATCGAATGTAAAATACGAAACGATTGCCGTAAGATACCTTGGCTCTCTTATCCAGCAATGAATAGAATAGTAAATGTCAAAAGATTCATACTGCCGCTAAAAAAAAAGAGGCTCGTCATGACCGAATCCGCTCCATCAGCTAGTGAAGCAATTCCTGATCTGGCAACTTCTACTGGTCAGACATTAACGGAACTCTCACAGAATCAATTGTTGCTGGTTGTCTTCCTGCGACATGCGGGGTGTACTTTCTGCCGACAGGCACTGTCCGATCTCCACAAGATTGAAGACCAGCTTGCGGAAGAACGAGCCCGGTTAGTCGTCGTCAGTATGAGTTCCGAGGAAGACATGCTGGAAACCTTAAAGCAGTATAAATTGACCGACGCCATCGCCATGAGTGATCCGGAGAAACTGCTCTATCAACACTTCCAGTTCAGTTCAGGCGGTATGCCGGAATTGATGAGTCCCAAAGTCATGTGGCTCGGAATGAAGGCCTGCATTTTTGAAGGACATGGGGTCGGAAAACGAGAAGGAGATATCCGCCAGATGCCGGGGGTGATTGTGATGAAGAATGGGGAAGTCCTGAATCGCTACGAGCACAAAACCGCAGCAGATCGCCCCAACTACCTGAAACTGGTCCAGGAAGCCCGTACCACTTGAAATCGGTATTGAAGATGGAATCGCACGGACGTTTTGTTCAGGTTTGATGAAATTTGACCGTCTGACTAACCGGAACGGCCGCAAATGCACGCCTGGAAGCCCGATTTCGCGTGCCCTCACTACCAATCAGCGGAACAGAGTTATAGAATCGGGCCTCAAATTGCCGGTTCCGAATGCTTCAGGCTCTACTTTCCGGCTGAAACTCGTATCTGAGTCAACCTTTTTAGCACAACGAGCACAGGTTTTATTTTCCATGTCTGCTGATGCCTCCCATGAAGCGGATTACCAGGTCCGCGTAAAGGAAGTCGGTGAAACGACATTCCTGCCCAACTCCACCATTGAAATCATTCACGAAGTCGATCTCGCCGAGCCTCCGCGCTACGCTGTCTTCGACTTTGACGGGACCCTCAGCCTCGTTCGCGAAGGGTGGCCAGAAGTCATGGTCCCCATGATGATCGAAGAATTGCAGAAAACCGGAACCGATGAATCCGACGAAGAGCTCAGTAAAATCGCTTACGATTTCGTGATGCAGCTCAACGGGAAACAGACCATCTATCAGATGATCCGTCTCGTCGAGGAAATCGAAAAACGGGGTGGCAAAGCGGAAGAACCTGCTTTCTACAAACATAAATATCACGACCTGCTCATGGAGCGGATCACATCCCGTCGTGAAGACTTACGGAACGGAAAAGCCGATCCCCGGACGATGCTTGTTCCAGGTTCCTTTGAAGTACTGCAAGGCCTTAAAGATCGTGGAGTTGAAATCTTTCTCGCATCCGGTACGGACGAAAACTTTGTTCGGGAAGAATGCGAACTGCTGCAAATCGACAAATACTTTGGTCCGCATATCTACGGTGCCCAGGACGATTACAAAAGTTTCTCAAAGCAGATGGTGATCGAGCGAATTCTGCGCGAGAATAATGTCGAAGGAAAATACCTGATTGGCTTCGGTGATGGGTACGTTGAAATCGACAACATCCACGAGGCCGGCGGAACGGCGATCGCGGTCGCCAGTAACGAATCAGCTAAAGATGGTTCTGTCGATGAATGGAAACGGGAACGACTGATCGGCGTCGGAGCCCATATTGTCATTCCGGACTATCAACAAGTGGATACGCTCTTCAGTTACCTCTGGAAAGAATAGTTCCTTTCCCTGTTTGAACATTTTCACCTTCAACTTGTGTCTTTTGTATAAGCTGCCTCGCGAATGGAAACGGAACGACTGGAAGAATTACTTGGCAAGTTCGGCTCGCGGAAAATCGCGGTCCTGGGTGACTTTTTCCTGGATCGCTATCTGATCACCGATCCCGATCTTGCGGAGAAAAGTATCGAGACGGGTAAAACAGCCCATCAGGTCGTCGAAATTCGAAATTCTCCCGGAGCGGCAGGCACCATCGTCAACAATCTGGCTGCCTTGAAAGCTGGGGAACTCTACGCCATCGGGGTCATTGGTGATGACGGTCAAGGATATGACCTCAAGCAAGAGTTAAATCGCCGGGGGTGTAATACGGAAGGGTTAATTTCTTCCGCCAATTTGATGACCCCGACCTACTTGAAACCGATCAACAAAAATGTCCCCGGGCTGGAAGGGGAACATGAACGGTATGACACGAAAAACCACAAACCGATGACTCAACGTCTGGTCGACGAGGCCCTCGAGGTCCTGGATCGACTGCTGCCAGAACTGGATGCGGTTATCGTACTGGACCAAGTTGAAGAAGCGGACTGTGGTGTCATCACCGCCAAAACTCGTGAAGCGATCGCCGAGCGGGCAGCGGCTCATCCGAATGTCATCTTTTATGGCGATTCAAGGCGATACATCACTGAATTTAGAAACATGATCATTAAACCGAACGAGTTTGAAGCGGTTGGTCATGAAAATCCGGTCCCCGGAGATAAAGTCGACTTCTCACAACTGGAAGAGGCGATCCCACGGTTACGCAAAACTGCGAACGCTCCGATTTGTGTCACGCGGGGAGCGAATGGCATTATCGTCAGCGATCCGGAATTAACCTCCATTCCCGGTATCAAACTGGAAGGCCCGGTTGATACTACCGGAGCAGGGGATAGTGTCTCGGCAGGGCTGGTGCTTGCCCTCGCTTCAGAAGCAACCTTGCCAGAAGCCGCCCTGGTCGGCATGCTGGTTGCTTCAGTCACGGTAAAACAACTTGGAACAACTGGAACAGCCTCGCAAGATCAGGTACGGGAGCGACTGGTCCTGTGGAAATCACAAAACGAGTCGTGACGGTCGTTCTGTGCTGTCTGGCTATGTATCAACAATAATTTCTCGTCTTGGATTACGACAGAATAGATTACTCTCGATAACCCTCGTCTGTTATCGACAACATAACTCACTTCCGGCCAGTGCGCCATAAGGAAACAAACTCATGTCTGATACTGCATTTGCAGAAAATTATCTGAACAAGCTCACCGAGCTCCTCCCGAAAATCGATCGGGAAAAACTGGGACAGACCATCGCCAAAATGCGAGAAGTTCGTGACAACGACAAAACCGTCTACATTTGTGGTAACGGAGGCTCCGCCTCAATCGCTTCCCAGATGGTTGTGGATATCGTTAAAGGAGCTTCCTATCAGAAGAAAAAACGATTCAAAATGATCGGCCTGACCGACAGCATGGCGACCTTGTCTGCCTACGCAAACGATGTTGGGTACGATATCGTTTTTCTGGAGCCGCTCAAAAACTTCGCTGTCGAAGGGGATATGCTGATCACCATCAGTGGTTCCGGTAACAGCCCCAACGTGTTACGAGCTGCTGAATACGCGAATGAAATCGGCGTCACCACCGTCGGCCTGACCACAGGCGAAGGCGGAAAACTGAAAGACCTCGTCGATATTCCGCTCACCCTGCCTTCCAACCACATGGGCCACCTGGAAGACAGCTTCTTCATCATGACCCACGTTCTCTGCTATGCCTTCATGGAAGCAGACTGAACCTCGTAACTCGTAAGTAGCTACGAGCAAACGAGATTGGTTTAATCGAGAAAGCGGATCGGCTTCGGGCTGGTCCGCTTTTTCAGTCGAAGTTGATTTATATTGACTGAGAAGGGTTATTCAGAGATAACTTTACCGCCATTTTCTCTCCCCTTCCTCCACCAAACCACTCCCGTTTCTGAAAGTTTACCCCCCATGCTTGTCAAGGTATCGGCGGTATTGTTGTGTCTATGCGCTTTGTGCAATGTTGGATGTTTTGGGCTGTCCTTTGGCGGAACTCAGGGGGAAGTTCATCACACCCACACGCATACTTACTCCGCACCAACTTTGGCTCAGGAACTGACTGAGTTGAAGAAAATCCGGCGGGAAGGTGTACTCTCTGAAAATGAGTACGCCGTGGCGAAGAACAAGTTGATCAACGAATATAATTCCGACGTGAAAGCCATGGAAATGGCACAAGGTCACGTTTCTTCCATCGAACAAGTCTCGCATGAGCAGACCACAGACAGATCCAACGCCCAAACGAATTTCATCTCAACCCAACCAGCGGTCAGCATTCCACTGGGGGACCTGAATCCGCTCAATGAAAGCACGCCCTGATAAGACCACCTTGAAAGTCAACTCAACATGAAACGCATCCTTGATATCGGTCAGTGCAATTACGATCACAGCAGCATCACCCAGTTTCTGAAATCAAATTGGGACGTGGAAGTGGACCGTGCGTACGGGTGGAGTGATGCAGAGCGATTCATGGCGGATGTTCAATACGATTTGATTCTGGTTAACCGCTTGCTGGATCAGGATCATACCGAGGGTCAGCAGATCATCGAATCCCTCAAAGCTGACGAGAAATATCAGAGCATCCCCGTGATGATGGTTTCAAATTACGCAGACGCACAAGAGAAAGCAGTGCAAGCAGGAGCAGTTCCCGGCTTCGGAAAAAGCACGTTGAACAGCCCGGAAACAAAATCGAATGTTGAAGCAGCTCTCAACAATTGAATCATCACCACACAGTGCCACCCGTTGAGACAGTATTCTTTTCTACCAAACATCAGCGGCGGCGACTCGTTTGGCTGCTGTTAATTCGTCCGACAACGGGCGACATTCAAGACCCACGTAACCCCGGTATCCCAAATCGTACGCTTCTTTGAGCACCCGGTTGTAATAAATTTCTCCCGTGCCGGGTTCATTTCGACCAGGATGGTCAGCCAGTTGCAGGTAGCCAATTTGGCCGGCGTCGATTCCTTCTTTCAAGTGGCCACACAGGTCCCCTTCAGTAATGTGCATGTGGTACAGGTCCCAGTTGATTTTAACGTGACTGGAATCGACTTCATTACAAATACGAATCGAAGGGCCACTTCCATAGAGACAATGACCTTTATGATCGACGCGGATATTCATCGGTTCGAGGATCAAGGTGATATCATTTTCTTCTGCAATCGGGGCCGCCAGTTTTAATCCTTTGATAATATTCTGGTGCATCTCTTCTTGCGTCATTCCAGGTTGATCATTACCGCCGACCACCGTCATCAGTTTGCATTTAAGTTGATGGGCAATCGCACAACTTGCTTTGATTTCTTCAACAAACGCTTTATGGTTTTTCGGATCGTTCAACCCGGGAGTAAACCCCCAGGCTGTAAACTGGGCGACTTCGATTCCCAGTGATTGCGTCAAATCGGCCACGGCTTCGATATTCTTATTCCGCCACGGCCAGAACTCTAAAGCCGGGTAACCCAGCTTGGCTGCTTCCTTGATTCGTTCTTCAAAGGGAAGAGATTTCCACCACATCTCGACATTGACCGCAAACTTCGTATGGGGCGTCTTTCCCGGTTTATTATCCGAGTCGGCAGCGGAAACGGACGTTCCTGTAAGCAGTGCCCCCGCGCTCAACAAGCCCGAAGTTTTCAAAAAAGAACGACGATTAACGGAAGACATACGATTGTTTCCTTCTTGCGTGGTGGATGCTTTGATGTCGGAGAAATTCTTCTCCAGAGAATATTTATCGTTGTGAATGACGCTTTAATCGTAACAGCGCAGGAAAAGAGAACGCAAAGGTCAATCACGATTTTCCCAGCAGAGAAACCGAAGACTGCCGTTCACAGCTCAACTTAAGGGCCTGATACAATCGCAGCGAATGCTCATAATCGGCCAGATCGGCCACGGGAATCAGCCCTCCCACCACTCGTCGGCAGAAGTGATCGAGCATCACCTCGAACTCAGATCGTTCAGCAACTAAAGATTCTTTGGCTGATTCATTTGCAGTTTCCCATTCAATACGAGTCGCCTCCGCTAAGATGGCTTTGCCATGCGAACAGGTGACCTCAATTCGTGGGAATTCGGGATAATCCTCGACCGAGTCGATATAAGATAAATTCACGAATGGAGCCGTCGATTTAACATCAGCATTTTTGCGGCGACAGGGAGAATAGGAAATATGATAGGAACAAATCGAATTTGAAGCGGGCACAACTTCAACGGGCTCACCCGGGGAGACTAGCAAAGGTACCGCTTTGAGCACGTGCTGGCACCAGTCAAAAAGACAGACGATCAACTCATCGTGCGGGTCAAGTATTTTATCCAAAGAAGGACAAGTCTTCTCCAGACGGGGAATCTGCACATCAATTTGATTAGGCGGACCTAATGTCGTCTCCATGAGTTCCTGTAATCGAACAGTACTTGGGGTGTACCTTAGTTTTAGAGCAGGCAT
>JAGQQC010000256.1 GCA_020426395.1 Planctomycetaceae bacterium | reverse complement strand
CTCAACCGTTATCCAACCCCTCGCGAGCGAACCGCCCTCAATTCACTCTTCAGAGCAAGCCCGGAGGAAGTTGCCTTGCAGGATTTGCTTTGGGCCTTATTGAATTCAAACGAGTTTATTACGAATCATTAATCGCATTCAAAGAACCGCATGAACTGCGGGAGAAACTTTATGAGCATACCCACCCCGAATGGAATGAATCGTCGTCATTTTATGCGTCATCTCGCGACGAGCGCAGCGACCGTACCGGCGCTTCAGTTTCTTTCGCATCTGGAAGCAAACGAGGCGAAAGTCCGCAGCAACCAGAAATCCTGTATCCTGATGTGGATGGGAGGCGGTCCGCCAACGATTGATATCTGGGACCTCAAACCTAACTCGACTAACGGCGGAGAATTCAAACCAATCTCGACGGCGGGCGATTTTCAGATCACCGAGGCACTGCCTGAAACCGCCAAGATTATGGACAACCTCTCCATCGTTCGCTCGATGAGTACTCGGGAAGCGGACCACAACCGGGGTCGATATTATCTGCATACCTCATACGTTCCGAACCCGACCGTCATTCACCCTCCGTTTGGCTCCGTGGTCAGTAAAGAACTGGGAGAGAACCGAAAGGACTTGACCATTCCCGCCTTCGTCGCGGTCGGGGGATCCCCCGGTTCACCCGGATACCTTGGTATGTCGAATTCTCCATTCGCGGTTGATAGCAATGGCCGTATTCGTAACGCCAATATGGAAGGGCTGAACCCGCAGCAGATGGCCTCCCGCCTCTCCATGCTGAAAGCGGTCGAGACCCAGTTTATCGATTCCAATCGAGGCCAGATGCCGAAAGACCATCAGGCAATTTATCGCAAGGCGCTCAGTCTCCTCTACTCCGACCAGATGACCGCCTTCGAAGTTTCCCAGGAACCTCCAGAAGTCCAGGAAGCATACGGTCAGAACAACTTTGGTCGTGGGCTCTTGCTCGCACGCCGGTTGGCCGAATGCGGTGTTCCCTTTATTGAAGTCGATATGGGAGGCTGGGACCTGCATCAGAATGTCTTCACCACACTTCGCGATCGACATCTCCCCACCGTCGATAAAGCGATGTCCGCCCTCGTCAACGACCTGAAAGATCGAGGCATGCTCGATAATACGGTTCTCGTCTGGATGGGCGAATTCGGCCGAACTCCGCGCATCAACCAGAATACCGGTCGCGATCACTGGGCCCGCAGTTGGTCAGTCGTGATTGGGGGTGGTGGTCTTAAAGGAGGCATCGCCGTGGGAGCGACGGATAATGACGGTATCGAAGTCATCGATAAGGCGTACCAACCGGGTGACATCTGGGCGACCGTCGCGCACGCGCTCGGCATCCCGGTCAACACCCAGTATCGCTCCGCTAATGGTCGACCGATGAAAATGGTCAACGCTGGCGAGCCCATTGCTGATTTGATCTGATTTACACCGAGCGCTCTCGGTGAGATGACAAAGTGAATTTTGGTGAGAACGCCAAGTCGCTTAACGTACGCACAAGCATTACGAATTGACATTATGACAGACACTACTACGAAACCGCTTCGCATTTGCAGTTTTGAAAGTCGCCGTTCGGAAGAGACCGCGACGTTGATTACCAAGATGGGAGGAGTCGCAACCGTAGTTCCTTCCATGCAGGAAGTACCTCTCGGTGAAAACCCCGCTGCTCTCAAATTTGCGGAGGAACTTTTTTCGGGAGAAATCGACTACGTCGTTTTTATGACGGGCGTCGGGACGCGGCATTTGTTTGACGTCGTCCAGACGAAATGGCCGCTGACAGATTTTCTGGCGGAGTTGCAAAAGTACGTCATCATCAGCCGGGGACCGAAACCGGTGAAGGTGCTCAAAGAAGAAAACGTTCGCATCGATTTTGTTGCTCCGGAACCGAATACCTGGCGGGAACTGTTGGAGACGATAAAATCGGGGCTCGATTTGAATGGAAAAGTCGTCGCCGTGCAGGAGTACGGGATTCCCAGCACCGAATTTTACGAAGAGTTAATCCAGGTCGGCGCCGAAGTTCGTCCGGTACCGGTTTATCAATGGACATTTCCCGATGACCCCGCGCCCCTCTTCGAATCAATCCATCAGACGATTCGAGGGGAATTCGACGTCCTCGCTTTCACGAGCGCCAATCAGGCGACACACGTTTTCCAGGCGGCGCATGAACAGGGGGTCTTCGAGGAATGGCTCGCGGCGGCCCAAAAACAAGTGATTGCCTCGATCGGTCCAACCGCCACCGAACATCTCACGAAATTGAACCTTCCCCCGCAGCTCGAAGCCAGCCCTCCCAAACTCGGTCCCTTTATCCGCCTGATCATGACCGAAGCCCCGGCACTCATCCAACGCTGATTCATTCCTCCCGGCAATTCAAAATAGTGAGCGGATCGGTTATGCTGACGATCAATGTCCAATGTGGTTCATCAAATCTTCCGACGACCCTAATTCCTGCGAAAAATCTTCCCCTTGATTACTCCTGAATTACATAATAGCCGGTTCATGAAAGCGGCCCGTTGCGAGCCGACTGATACAACGCCCATCTGGTTGATGCGGCAAGCCGGGCGATATATGCCGGAATACATGGCGGTTCGGAACAAGGTTACCTTTCTGGAACTGTGTAAAACTCCTGAACTTGCCGCACTAGTCACGCTCGAAGCCCGCGAGATTTTGAATGTCGATGCCGCTATTTTGTTCGCCGACTTGCTGCCGATTCTGCAACTCGTCGGTTTCGATCTGACTTATGAAAAAGGGGAGGGGCCCTGCATTCATAATCCGTTTCGAGAACCTGATGATCTCAAACGAATTCATCCGGTGCAGAACATTGATGATCTTGGTTACGTATTCGAGGCGGTCAAGCTGATCCGCAAAGAACTCCCGGCGGACATTCCACTCCTCGGTTTTGCCGGGGCTCCCTTTACGCTCGCTTCTTACGTTATTGAAGGGGGTGGTTCAAAAAATTATCTGCACACGAAACAGATCATGTATTCGCATCCCGAAGTCTGGGACGAATTGATGAACACCCTCGTCGATTCCGTCGCTGGATATCTCAATCGGCAGATTACCGAGGGCTGTCAGGCAGTGCAGATTTTCGATAGCTGGGCGGGTTGCCTTAGTCCCGACGACTATCGCCACTTCGCCTTTCCTTACACGAAGAAACTGATCAGCTCGCTTCCCGAGGATGTTCCGGTGATTAACTTCCTGACGGGGAATCCGGCGCTCCTCCCTTTGCAAGTCGCCGCAGGGGGATCGATTCAGGGGCTCGACTGGCGGGTTGATCTGGCGGAGGCCTGGAAATCGATGGGTTATCACCAGGCAGTACAGGGGAACCTTGATCCGGCAGCTCTCTTCTGCGAGTTTGATGTGCTCCAAACCAAAGCTCAGGAAGTCCTCGACAAGGCGGCCGGACATCCCGGACATATTTTCAATCTCGGTCACGGAATCATGCCCGGCGTCGATCCGCAAAACGCGATTGATCTCGTCAAGTTCGTCCACGATGCTGGTGCTCAGTAATAATAGCTCGCTGTGATTGTTGAATTCAGAGAAGGAACCTTCCTAACGTGAGTGCCGGTGAAATCATCTTGATGGGAACCGGAACGTCGGTCGGTGTGCCGGTGGCCGGATGTGATTGTGATGTCTGTCTGTCCGAAAATCCCAAGAACAAACGGTATCGTTCCGGAGTCTTCATCCAGGCTCCCGAGGGAAATATCCTGATCGATACTTCCCCCGAGCTTCGCCTGCAACTGATCCGTGAACGAATCAAAACCGTGCATGCAGTCCTCTTCACTCACGGACACGCGGATCACATTTATGGTCTGGATGATTTAAGAATTTACGGTCATCGACAGGAAGCTGCTGTACTGCTTTACTGCGAAGACGTTGTCGAACAACATCTGCGGAACAGTTTCAGTTACGCTTTCGATTCCAACAGTCCACGGCCACATAAGTTTGCCGTCCCCCGATTCGAATTCCGTTCGATTAATATGGAACCATTCTCGCTCCTCGGTTTGCCCGTCCAACCGATCCGCTTACTCCATGGTCAATTGCCAATTCTCGGTTTCCGTTTGGGTAACGTCGCCTTTTGTACTGACGTCAGCGAAATTCCCGAAGAAAGTTGGCCGCTACTGGAAAATCTCGACACGCTGATTATCGACGCCCTCCGCAACAGCCCGCATCCGACTCACTTCAATGTGGAACAGGCTCTGGAAGTTGTAGAGCGGGTGAAACCGCAACGAACCTACTTCACACATATCTCCCACTCTCTCGAATACGAGGAAACCAACGCGATTCTACCGGAGGGCGTGGAGCTGGCGTATGACGGTTTACGAGTGACATACCAGATCTGAAGTCGAAACGGCGATTCGCACTTCCAATTTTGCTCTGCTTGCGACATTCCCGCCCCGCGTCTTGTTATGCTCAGGCGGGCGGGGTATAAGGGTATGAGGAATTTATGAAGATATGTTGATATTTGCCGGCCTTTCTCCACGGTGAAGATATCTTCTGGCTTCCGCGAAACACTCTCCTCTCCGTTTCTTACTCTCCAGACAGACATAAAAAGATTGCGTTCGATGAGCCAGCCTCCCTCCAGCGAACATTCGTATGATCCCGCTACTCCAGAACACACTGTCGAAGATCTGCACGTTCAGGATCCCCCCACCCGCTTGAGTGGAATCATGCGACAACTCGGGCCCGGTTTGATTATCGCTAGCGCCATCGTTGGTTCGGGGGAACTCATCGCGACCACCAAAACGGGTGCCCAGGCCGGGTTGTCACTCCTCTGGCTGATTTTCTTTGGTTGCCTGATTAAAGTGTTCGTTCAAGTTGAGCTCGGTCGTTTTACCATCAGCGAAGGACAAACTTCCCTTGCGGCGCTCAACAGTGTTCCGGGACCTCGGTTTCGGATCAACTGGATCGTCTGGTTCTGGTTCGCCATGATGCTCACAAGTATGGCGCAACTGGGCGGTATTGTGGGTGGTGTCGGTCAGGCGGCTGCGATCGCCATGCCGATCACTGGAGATTACGCCGAGGTTGTCAAAGCTCCGTCAGAGAAGCAGGTGAAATGGTATCTCGAATACAAAGAGTACCTGGAGATGGAAGATCCGACTCAGTCTCGTTTTCATGGGCTTCCTCCCGTTCACAAGGATCGAGCCGAATTCGGGATGGAGTATCTGGAGAGTCGTTTTGAGAAACTGCGAAGTGAAGAATTTGAAATAGATGCGATAATCGCCTCGGTCGAAGCCGGAGAGAAGTTACAGGATCCGAATACAATAGATGACCGTGTGTGGGCATTGGTCATTACCATCTTCACAGCGGCGTTACTTTATCTCAGCCGCTACAACTTGATCCAGACCGTCTCGATGGTGTTGGTGGTCTCTTTTACTCTCATCACGATCGGAAACGTTGTCTCACTGCAAGCTACAGAGAATTTTTCTGTCAGTTTCAGTGAATTAATGTCCGGTCTCGCGTTCAAACTTCCGGAGCCCATTGGTGGAATCAACCCCTTAACCACGGCGATTGCGACGTTCGGAATTATTGGCGTGGGGGCATCAGAACTGATTTCTTATCCGTATTGGTGTCAGGAAAAAGGCTACGCAAAATTTACTGGTCCGCGACAACAAACGGACGCCTGGAGTAATCGAGCCAAAGGCTGGTTACGGGTGATGCGGTACGACGCATTTAACTCGATGGTCATCTACACCGTGGCGACGATGGCATTTTACTTCATGGGAGCGACCGTCCTGTTCCGACAAGGACTCGATCCAGATGGAATGCGGATGGTCTCGACACTCTCGACGGCATACGTGCCGATTTTTGGTGACTATGCCCGCTGGCTCTTTCTGATTGGAGCGATTGCCGTACTCTATTCCACCTTCCTCGTGGCGAACGCGTCCAATGCTCGAATGTGGTCCGACTTCTTTCGATTAACCAAGCTGATCAAACTCGACACGGAAGAGAAATTTCTGAAGTCGGTCAGTATCATGAGCGTCGTGCTTCCCTGCATCAGTTTTTGTGTGTTCGCCAGTCGCGTGAACCCGGTGACGACCATTCTTGTCGCAGGAATGATGCAATCGATCATGCTGCCGATGATCGGTTTCGGTGCACTTTATTTCCGTTTCAAACGGACAGATCGCCGGCTGTTGCCAGGCAGGTTATGGGACCTGTTCCTGATTTGCTCTTTCCTGGGACTATTGATCACCGGTCTCTGGGGCTTGTATTCAAAATTAAGTGAATGGGGACTTTTTTGACCGGTTGGGATGACTAAGAATAAATTCTCTCCAGGCCGTTCATACATATCGGCCTGCGTCGGATAATCTCAACGCTCCCTCATTCCTAAGTACTTCCATGTGGATCAAAATCTGCGGTATTAAATAGGTCGAAACCGCTCGGCAAGTGGCTCGCGCCGGAGCCTCGGCAATCGGGTTGAATTTCTTTGAGAAGTCGAAGCGTGCCGTCAATCTTGATCAGGCATCAGAGATTGCTGCCGCAGTTCGCGGAGAGCTAGATCTCGTTGGGCTCTTTGTGAATCATTCGCGCGACGACGTGTTTGAAATTGCCCGAGAAGTAGAACTCGACTGGATTCAACTGCATGGTGATGAGTCGGTTGAATTTCTTCGCGAACTGCAATCAGAACTGCCCAATGTCCGGTTGATGAAAGCGTTCCGCATCGGTGCAGATGGCTTCGCCGGAATGGCTCGTTTTCTCGAAGAGTGTGTTACCTCCAATGTTACGCT
>JAGQQC010000255.1 GCA_020426395.1 Planctomycetaceae bacterium | reverse complement strand
CCATAGTGCTTTCAGTTGCTGTCCTGGTCCATAATTCCGGTGCCGATGTTCTAGAACCCATCCTAAAACCCAGTTGTGGCTGTTCTGCAACCACTAAAATAAGGGGCAACTTGACCCATCAGAGGGTTTTAGGACCACTTCTAGAACCCATCCTAAAACCCGTTTGTGGTTGTTCTTGAGCCTGTAAATCAAGGACCAATTCGACCGTAAGGTGAAAAAACTCGACCGAAGCAAAAAACAAGTTGTTGCAGTACGTTATGCTCAAATTGAAGGTTGATTTTCGAACGAATTTCGACAAGGAGAAGCGGAATTCATCTTGAAATTCACCCGAAAATTGCCGTTAGGGCGCAGTGGTAGCGGGAATTGCAATATATCAGAAAAGTGTTGCACCAATGTTATTTCACGCTGCATCGCGGTAATAATACTTGAGCAAGCCTCCGAGACGCTCGCGACATTCAATCTTACCGGCGATGGCTTCTACATCTTCACCAGGCTCAATCAATTGATTGTTCAACCCCTGGTGGTTTCGCTCGTGGTGATAATGCATGACGTTTTCTTCTACGAGAGTCAAAAGCTCATTCAGCAACGATGAGCAAATAAAGAAAGAGATCTCCCCGGTCCTTCTGGTGATGCTTCTCCATTTCGAGAGTATTGTGTATCTCCGGCTCCCGGAACATCTGGTGCCGGTGCAAGGCGGGTGGTGATCAATTCTGAGACAGGCGAAGTGTTTTACACATGAACCCATTATGGTGATGCTGTTTAGAAGGTCTGGTTGTTTGCTGAAAATCGCCCAAACATGGCTTGAGCCTCTTCGATTTGATCACCGCCGAAAGGGAAACTTTTGAAATCGTAAAGTCCCCTTGACCTGACTACTGAGAATTTAGTAGAACCCTTCTTGTCAGATTGATTACCGCTGATTTTCACGGATGGGAATCGTTTGCATGCTTGTATGCTGCCACAAACAGATATCAGGAAATCGCGAATTTGCTACGCGTAACCGCGCGCTGCAAGCCGGGTTTACAATCCTGGAATTAATCACCGTTGTTGCCATCCTCACCGTTTTGATGGCCCTGTTGCTACCTGCCATTGCGGCAACGAGAGAATCCGCCAGACGGATTCAATGCACGAATCAACTCAGGCAAATTGGTATCGCACTGCATGAATACCATGAACTGAATCGCACTCTTCCGTCGGGATTGCAGTGGGAGGAGACCGGGCAGTCAGCCTATGGTTGGACAGTCCCCCTACTTAGCTTCCTGGAGCAGAGTGCAATCGAAAACGAAGTACATACGGAGCTTCCCCTACAAAATGCATTGAATCAAACCGCTTGCAGTGAGTCCATCTCGTCCTTGTTGTGTCCGTCTGACATTACTCAGGAAACGTTTTTGCTTTTTCATGAAGTGGAAGCAACTCAGACTATGCTTCCCTTAATTGACCTGCCGACGGCCAGTTATGTGGGCGTTTTTGGTACTCTCGAAGCGGATGATGATTACCCGGTTCCCAAAGGTGACGGGACATTTCTGGATTCTGATCCCGTACGTTTCTCCGAACTGAGACGGGGATTAAGTAATACAATAATTGTCGGTGAGCGGAAAATGGAAACGGTTCCCTCGACCTGGTTGGGAGTTCAAGCCCTCGGAGAAGATGCTCCTTGCCGATTGGTGGGCAGTGCTATGACCTCTCCCAACTGCTCGGAATGTGACGAGTGCGAGTTTACCAGCCGTCATGCAGGTGGAGTTAATTTTCTATGGGGGGATGGGCATGTGAAATTGATCGGAAATGGAATTCATACGAATTTGTATCGTGAACTGTCGCAGAGGAATCCAGGCCATTAATCTTGGAATGATCTGACGTTTACACTTCATTATGGAGCAAAGCGAGAACGCAGGATGAGCGAATTACAGTTGACAAAATGCGAATTGGAGGTCATGGATGTCGTCTGGCGACTTGGAAAAGCCACGGTCCAGAACGTCGTTGATTCATTGGAACGTCCGCTGGCTTATACGACAGTGATGACGACGCTCAAAATTCTTCACGAAACCCGAGGAGTTGTCCGCAAGGAAATGCATGGTCGTGCCTATGTCTATGAGGCGACCGTCAGCCGGGAAGAAGTAAGTCGCTCCATGGCGGGAGAACTAACGAATCGGTTATTCGGCGGATCGGTCAAATCGCTTGTTTTAAGTTTGATGGATCCGGACACCATCAGCACCGCTGAAATCAAGGAACTCAAAGAGGCGATCGCCACACTGGAGGGACAAGGATGAATACATTTCATTTTGTGGAACTGGTCATATCACTATCATTCCAGATTTCGCTGATCATTGGTGCGACATGGGGAATCAATCTACTCGTCCAGGATGAACGAACGCGAAGCCGGGTTTGGACTGGTTGTTATACGACGATCTTGTTGCTGGTCATCGCGGCGGTGACGTTACCACACCCGCGGTTTTTGCACCCCTTCCGAAACTTCAGTAATCAAAGTCTGATTACTCTGGCAGAAGTGGAACAGCAAGGAGGGAAACTGATGTTTGTCCTCTGGCTGACGGGGGCAGTCGCGGCTATTGGACTGACGAGCCTGCGATTCTGGGCGACCCATCGGTTTATTTCCCGCTGTCAAAGACTTGATGAGCATTCGAAACAGGGCAAACTTCTTTACGCTGTACTTTTGGATTCAACCGGGCAACTGGGGGAATTCAAAATTGACAATCGCCGAATGGAGATCCGCATTAGTTCTCGGATCACAACTCCTTTTTGCTGGCAGTTTCATAAACCTTATATCGTTTTGCCGGATTATCTGATTGGTTTTGAACCACGTAGTGTTCTACATGTTGTGCGGCATGAATTGGAACATCTGCAGACAGGGCATCCTCTCCAAGTGTTCCTCCAGAAATTAACCGGGGCGGTCTTCTGGTTTCACCCCTTTGTCTGGTGGGCGCGAAGCCAATCGGACTTGAACCGGGAGTTTGCCTGCGATGAGGCCGCGATTCAATCGAAAGAGGAAATTGTGCATTACTTGAGAACGTTGTTGGCGATTGTCGAATATACCACGGCCCAGCAGGAAACATTTACCACATCCCTTCATTTCATTCGGGGCAAAAAAGCTATTGCCAAACGTGCGGAACGGCTCGTTGCACTCGCATCTGACCGGACTAAAAAGCAGCTATCGTCACTTTCGGCAACAGGGGCATTCGTCGCGCTGATTTTCACCAGTGTGTTGGTCTTCTTTTTATGGTGTCCATTAAATGTGCTTGCTTCAACACGATCTAGCTGGTCTCCCTGGCCGAAATGGTCTGCCAATGTATTACACAGCATCGGGATATCGGCCCGCGATTTTGAAGTGTTTGACCAACGTAATGAACTCAAAGAACTGATCGAGCATTCGAGTGATGATATTACGCCTGCAGATTGAATCTCTTTTTTTGAAAACAACTACTAAAAAATTAGGATGTTGAAAATGACTCGCCTCAAGGCTTTGGCTGATTCTCATTGCAGCATTGATTTAACCCTGTGATATTTTTTACGTCGATAACTACTAAACAATTCGTATTTCTGTTTTGAAGTATGTGACGAATAAACGAAAGGAATTGGCAAGGATGCCTTTACTACTTTCTGATTTCAACGCGCAGTCTTTAGAAACCGTTGAGCCCCCAAAATCCTCTCCGAGAAAATGGTACTACATGATTCTCGGAATGCTGATCTGTATTACGCTGCTGGTGGTTTGGAGGAAGAATTATTACTACGACTTTTTTCCCAAACGCTGGGCTGTTGTTTATGCGGGGGAACTGTATCGCAGCGGACAGCTTTCGAGTTCCCTAGTTGATCGCGTTCTTATGGACAATCAGATTGATCTTGTCGTCGACCTCACTGGAGTCGAACCGGGAAATCAAGATCAGGCCGCAGAAAGTGAAGTTTGTAAGAAAATGTTGATTGAACATCACCGCTTTCCACTGAAAGGCGATGGTACGGGTGATCTGAAGACTTATGCGAGCGCGGTGCACTGCATTGATCAGGCAATTCAAAATAAAAAACGCGTGCTCGTCCATTGTGCGGCAGGCATCCATCGTACGGGTGGAGTATTGGCAATGTACAAACTCCATGTCCGTGGCGAGTCACCCGAGAGCGTGACTGAGGGCTTGGAAGAGTTCGGTTTCTGGGACGAAGGTGTGAATGCCAAGTTGATTCCGTTTCTGAACCACAACCGTAAGGCGCTGGCCGAAGAAGTTCGCAAGACCGGATCAACTGCTTTGAATTCGCAAGAAGTGCCCCTGCTTGGCGAACATATGGCACTCACGACAGATAGGGAATGATTTGTATTCATTCTGCCCATGGCTGTCTAAACAGGCTCTGTTTCCCCCAAATCAAACCAGAGGAATTCCATCCCGATGTCGAGCTATACACCCTCTACAGCTACTCCTTCTTCCATAAGTCAACCCACGGGTGAAGATAACGAGATTGCCATCGAGTTGATTACTCAACCCCGTTTTGTCCGATGGATGAATTATCTCCATGCCACCTGCATTCGTTCTGCCACTTACATGGGACGTTTTCAAATCACGTTCATTATGTTGGGAGTAATGCTCACTTATCTTACCGCGTTGCGGTTAACGTTACTGGTCGTGATGGCTAATTTTGATCAGTTATCGTTGAGTGAAATATTGCGAGTATTCGAGACTGGGTTTCGGTTTGATCTACTCACGTTACTCTGTTTTGGGCTTCCTCAAATTTTGCAATTCAGTCTCTGGCCAGAAGGCCGGTTGACTAATTTTCTCAGCCGGATCTTTATTGAGAGTGCCTGGTTAATCGCATTTGTGTTACTTCCGTTTCTTTGTGTGGCTGAGTACCTGTTTTTCGACGAGTTTCAATCCCGCTTGAATTACATCGCCTTTGAATACCTTGTCTATCCCACAGAGGTCTGCTGCAACATCTGGGAGTCATATCCACTCGTAGACCTGTTGATCATGATTAGTTTAGTGGGGGTACTTCCCTGGTTAATTGCCAGGAGATACTTCCATCAATTGCTTACCATCTCTGTGCCTGTTTCTCGCCGGTTCGGTTTCCTTGGCGGCTGCCTCAGTTTGATTGCCGTATTATGGTTCACAACAGATTCCAACAGCCCGCATTTCACTAAAGACCGTGTGACGAATGAGTGCAGTTGGAACGGGATGTACAGCTTTGTGTATTATGCCTGGACTTGTCATTTCGACTACAACAGAAATTATATTTCCCTTGCAGAGGAAGAGGCAGATGCGCGTTTTCAAAGATGTGCTGTTCAAAACGACGACGACTTGATTCCCGCATCGACCAATCCCATTGATCGTATTGTCCACACGGGTCGACCCAGGCAGGATTACAATGTGGTCATCATTCTGGAAGAGAGTTTCGGAGCAGATTTTGTAGGCGTTCTGGGCGATGACCGCGAGTTAACTCCGAATTTTGATGCTTTATCCAAATCAGGCATTCTCTTCGATAACTTTTATGCAACCGGCAACAGGACCGCCCGCGCTTTAGAGGCCGTCCACACTTCCATGCCTCCCATCCCAACCGAATCCATTCTCAAACGAGATCACTCCGAACGTGTCTTTACTTTGGCGAATGTGTTGGCCGAACGTGGTTATGAAAGATTATTCATGACAGCGGGGCGTGGTTTGTTCGATGGTGTCCGCTCCTTCATGACGGCCAACGGCTATAACCAGTTTCGGGAACAATCGGATATTGAAGCTCCCCTCTTTACAAATGCCTGGGGAGTCAGTGACGAAGACCTGTTTCGTCAGGCGTTTAAGGAGCTGGACCAACTGCATGAATCTGGAAAACCTTTCCTCGCCACCTTACTGACGGTCTCCAATCATCGCCCCTACACTTACCCCGAAGGGAGAATTCCCGAAACGGCGCAGACCCGCGAAAATGCGGTGAAATATGCTGATTGGGCCTTGGGTTACTTCTTCCGTGAGGCGAAGCACCACGACTTCTATGACAAAACAGTTTTTCTCGTGATGGGTGATCATGGTGCAAGGGTTTACGGCAGCCAGTTGTTTCCCATGAGTTCGTATCGCGTACCAGTATTGATGATCCAGCCTGATCCCGCATCTGCGGGATCGCGATGTCACACCCTCGGTTGTACTCTCGATGTTCCAGCGATGTTGATGGGACAACTGGGGGGTGACTATCGTTCGGTATTTCTGGGTCAGGATGTCTTAAGTATTCCACCGGAACAGGGACGGGCGTTGATGCAGCATAACCACGATGTGGCCTTGCTGGATGCTCAAAGCAGGATGCTCGTTCTTGGTTACGGAAAGCAGGCAACACAGTTCCAGTATGATTCCGTTACACATAAGTTAAACCAAATGCAGAAAACGAATGAAGAGATGCTGGCCGACGCAGCCGCCTGTTTTCAACAAGGGTATCAACTGTATTACGATGATCGTTGGTATCCGGATGTCGAAGATTAATCATCGGTGCTAATTATCGATCCCTTTTCACGGTTTCCCTCTCTTCCAACTTGGTTTATATTTCAGCCTGCAACCTTCTATTATCTCCGCTTTCATATGCAACATAATTCAAAACTCCTGAAAATGATTCTGAGTTGCGGAGTTCTCTGCTGCATGGCTGGCTGCACGACCTTCGGCGCACGTGCTCCAGCTTCACCTGTTCGATTCCAAAACAGGCACGCAGCAGAAACGGTTCCCTTGAAACAAAATGTCCAGGACCGGTACTCTAATAACAATACGACATTGATCAGTTCTTCGAACTTGAAGTTGATCGAACCGGATACGCTTTTTG
>JAGQQC010000254.1 GCA_020426395.1 Planctomycetaceae bacterium | reverse complement strand
GGACCGAATTCCGATTCCGCTCAATCAAATTGTGGAAGACCTGGAAGCGGCTGGCCTGCGAATGGTTGCCAAGGTTCCAGTGATCTGGGGAGTTTCCCCTCTGTGGTACATCGTGGCAGAACACGATGAAGAAATCGCACAGGAAGTCGAAACGACAAAACGAAGAGCAGCTTAAGCTGACTTCCATTTTTTATTAATCAAACCACATCCCAGCAAAACGGCCCATCGAACCACTCGATGCGGCCGTTTTTTTGTGAACAAAGCATTTCAATGAATTTTCAAAAAAACAGACCCATTTCCTGATTTTCCGCACGGATCCCTGTTAAGCCCGCCACTAATACAAATGGCTGCTCTGTTTCACTTAAAGATCGCCAAATTGAAAGTGAAGCAAAATCTCCATAATCGGATTCCTCAAAATTGCGATGAGTGTAAAACCATGCGACTGACCTTAAGAACCTTGCTGGCCTATCTGGACGATGTCCTGGATGCGAATAACACCCGTGAAATAGGTAAAAAAGTGCAGGAGAGCCAGTACGCGGCCGATCTGGTGGAGCGGATCAAGAAAGTGACTCGTCAACGGCGTCTGCTTGCTCCGGATCTCATTCCCAATGAGCATCATCTGGACGCGAATCAAGTTGCAGAGTACCTGGACAATATTCTCTCTCCCGAAGAGATTACGGCTGTTGAAAAAGCCTGCCTGGAATCAGACGTTCAACTGGCCGAAGTGGCCGCCAGTCACCAAGTGTTGACCCTCATTCTGGGCGAACCGGTGGAAATTCCCCCCGAAACTCGCAACCGGATGTACAAAATTGTCCCCCAAGCTCCTTCTCGTCCGGCTTCTACCTCCGATCAACATTCTCCAGAAACCGAGAAACATTTTCTGGAAGTTACTAAATCATCGGGAGAGTTCCGCCTTCCTCCACTACCAGATTCCAAGTCGACGAATGCGACACCCTCCAATGGCGAACCTTCCTTCAAAGAGGAATTACCTGAGTACTTGCGGACTCATTCAACTTCGCGCAGCAAAATCCCCTTGATCGTTGCCTGCGTCACGGTGGTAGTCTTCGTAGGATTATTGGCCTTTGATGATACCTTGAGAAACTTTTTCCTTCCTTCGGATAACGCCGCTCCTTCTTCGTCCGATCAAATGGAAGTTGCTAATCGGGATGAGGACCAAGAGTTAACTTCCATTGGAACAGAAAATGAAACAGCCACTGATGATCAAGTGGAAGTAACTGATTCGAGTTCAGTGACTTCACCAATGCCTGAGACGTCGGAGGCATCGCCCGAGAACAACGAACCTGGATCCGTTGAATCAGCTCTGGAAGTAGCATCATCCTCGTCCAACGAAGAAAAAGAACCCGTAGCCACTACGCCAGTCGAAAAAACGGCTGAGCCACTTGTCGCCGATAACGACACCAACAGTCCCCCCCAAATGACCGAGCCTGTAACCGACTCGGATAAAGTGGTGGCCATCGCACCGATTCCGCCAGTTCCAGCCGCTGATGAAGAAGAGAAACAACCCGTTACGGTAAAACCCAACATCCCTTCTGCACGAGTGCTGTATACGATGCAGGAAGGAATTGTGATTCAATATCAGGCATCCCGAAATGACTGGTATCCAATGCCTCATCGGGCCGTGATTCATCCGGGAGAGGAATTTGCCGCTCCCTTTCCGTTTAATGCGAACTTTGATGTTGAACAGGGAGACTTACAAGTCACGCTAGTCGCAGGAAGCCGGGTAAAGAACCTCTCTCCAAGTGAAGTTGCCCCCTTTGGACTGGAACTGGAACGTGGCCAGCTACTGATCGCTGGAGGAAGTGCCCTGCAAGATGGGAATAAACTTCCCTACCCACTGGCGATTCAAGCACAAGACTCAATGTGGCGTCTCGAATTGATGACCGCCGATACCCGTTTCGGCCTCGAAATTATTCCCAAACTTCCGTACGAAATTACTCCCGGAATGGGAACGGATAATTATCGAGGAATGCTGTATGTTCTTCAGGGAACGGTCCGATTCGCGGATGGAAACGGTCAAGTTCAAGTCGTTAATGCACATCAGGCACTTTCACTGAGTCCGGAAGATTTGCGGGCGGCCTCCCCTGTCGTCGTCATGGCCAGTGCAGAGAACGCGACTGACCAAAGTCCTCCGTTCCCAAGCTGGATGACCGAAGAAGAAAAACGCGAATCCATGACGGTTCGTAAAGCCAAACTTAGCTACGAGCGCTTGTTCCAGACGGATCAGTCCGTGGAACAATCGATGTCGCCGCATATTCTGAACAAGAATCCGATTGTCGCATCCTGGGCGGTCGATAGCCTCGGACATGCAGGAGATATTCACAGTCTCGTACTGGCATTGGTGACTCCTGATCAACCACTGGAAGTCGTGCAAATGGCGAAACGACATCTACAGGAATGGTTGATCCAGAATCCGGAAGAACATAACAAAATCCTGGCGGAAGAACTGGAAGCCGCTCTAGCTCCGGATGACCGCGCGATTGTCACTCAACTTCTGTGGGGGATCAGTCTGGATCAGGCCAAAGATCCGGAGATGTCTCAGCAAATCGTCGGCTTGATGAACCACAATCTTCTGGGTGTACGGGAGATGGCGTTTGATATCGCTTCCTATTACACTAATCGACAGTTGCATTTTCGTCCTGACGCTTCTGACAAGCATCGTCAGCCGATGCTCCTGCGCTGGGAAACGTACCTGGAGAAAAATGAAGGCAAGCTGGCTCCCTAAGTTGGTCCCACTTGTATGAAGTACCTCTGGTTGAGCGTTTTTTCTGTGACGATTTTCAACTAATTGCGGTTTAGATCCTGTTAACCATAGTACATCCCCTTTCGAGTCAATTCTGCCAATTTTATTGATGTAATGGAAGATACGAATTCGCTCCCCAATCCGAATGCTGCTCCTGCGCTGCTGGAGAAGTTTCGTCATTTGATGGGATTAATCCGGTTCAGCCACACGATCTTTGCGCTGCCGTTTGCGCTGCTGGCTGCGATTCTGGCTTGGTATGAAACGGGGCGGTTTCGCATCCTGGATCTGGTGGGCATCCTGCTTTGCATGGTTTTTGCACGCTCAGCCGCAATGGCCTTTAACCGACTCGTTGATCGAAAACAGGATGCCCTTAACCCCCGCACCGCCAATCGCCATATCCCCGCAGGTTTGCTCTCTGTCAGCACCGTCTGGACATTCACGATTCTGTGCAGCCTGGGATTTATCGCCTCGACCATGTTGTTTCTGCCCAACACGTGGCCGTTAATTTTATCCGTACCACTTTTGCTATTCCTGCTTGGATATTCTTTTACCAAGCGGTTTACGTTTCTCTGTCATTACTGGTTAGCGGCGGGGCTGATGCTCTCCCCTATCGCGGCCTGGATCGCGATTACCGGAAACCTCAGTTGGACACCGGTGATGCTGGGGTTGTCCGTTTTTTTCTGGGTGGGCGGATTTGACATTCTCTATGCCTGCCAGGATGCGGCCTTCGACAAGGAAAGTGCGCTGAGCAGCATTCCCGCCTACTTCGGAATTCCCACCGCACTCAAAATCGCAGCACTCAGCCACTTTTGCATGCTCATCACGCTACTTGCATTCTGGCATTTCGCCAACCTCGGCCCCCTCTTCCTCGGAGGGATCGTCGTGATCGCTCTGCTGTTGCTCTACGAACATTGGCTGGTGAAACCAAGCGATCTAACCCGGGTGAACATCGCGTTCTTCAACATTAACGCTCTGATCTCGGTAGGCTTGCTGGTGCTGGGTATCGTCGATTTGTGGATCTGAACCTCAGCACAGAACCATTATCGACCGGGAATCCCTTGTGGACGGATCGCTGATTCCTGACCAGTGGGCAGCGATTCAACATTAACGATACGAGCCGACGGACGAGTCAAATCGATCATCAAAGGTTGCTCTGTTTGAGTCGAACTCAAGTTCCCAGCGGCATCTCGGGCGGTAATCCGAATCCACAATTTCGCTGGCAGGTTATCGTTAACATCCCACAGGTAACTTCCCTGATCCGCTTGCCAGCCTCCGATGGGTTGCCAAGGTCCCTGGGGAGTTGTTCCATAGGAAAGGGCAATCGGTTTGTCAGCGGGATTCTGATCTTCCAGTTTCCAGCCAATCAGAACTTGATTCAACACCCCGCTGAAACCTTGTTGCGGCGGTTGCATATGAATCACGGGAGGGGTTTGATCAACGACAATCACGATCGGCGGCTGATCACCCGGTTGAGGAGGAGCCGCTGCCAAACCGGCACCACTGCGAGCCCGCAAATCGAAACCATACAGACCATCTTTGGGAACCTGCACGGTAAACGGACTGATGTGATCGACGTCTTCGCCATAGCGGTACCATTTCTGGCCACCATTTTCCGTGATGAAAAATTCGACATGCCCTACGCCTGAGGGACCAACTTCATCGACTTTATAGTTCACCTGGAACCGGAGTGAATTCACCATCCGGACAGATTGCCCGTTTGCAGCAACACTGGCATTCATGTTTCCCCCAACTGAAGGCAAACCGGCTGGCTCAGGAACTGGCATCACTTGTGGCTGTTGGGTCTGGGATTGACTAACGAAGTGCGATCGAATGGAAGGTTGCGGAGCACTTTGTTGTGTATCGAGGTAATTCTGTCCCATGGAAACGTTTTGGCCGAACGGATTTGCTTCGGCTATGGGTTTACTGAAATCGGGAGGCTCAATTCCTCCGCGGTTTCCAAATTGCTCGCGTTCAATCGTAACCTGAGAAGTTGCTGAACCAGCATTGCCAGCCTGGTCACGAATGCTTCCTCGAACCGCCACCAACCCACCTTGGGAAACCGTCCAGGCGGTCTCCCCTTCCTGGCTGGGCAAAACACTGATGCGCTGCCAACCATTGGAATCCGCTTGCTGATATTCCAGAACAAGCGTTTCCGGATTTAAGTTGGCATCATTCGCAATCCAGGAGAGACTCACGCGCCCCGGTTGTGGTTGCACTAAATTCAGATTGAGGAGGGGTTCTTCGGAATCGACAATGACCTTCAACTCAGGATTCGTGTTCGCTTCCGAGGGAATAAGCTGCTGCCGACGATTTAAGGTTTTGACAGAGAACCAGAATTCCCCATCATTGGGAGCCTGATAATCAAACCGACCCGTTGCGGGAGAAACACTCAAGGCTTTTCTCCAGGTCTGCCCCTGATCGTCAGAGACATGCAACTGGATCTCGACCGCCTCCATCCGCTGCATTTCCGCAGCATCGTACTGATAAGGAATCTGAAAACGATTCGATTTCGCGTACAGGACATCACTCGCTTGCAACGAGTTCACAGTGATCAACCACAATGCACAGATACTGATCATCGAACTGATGAGCTTCTGCATCGTGTTCCCCCCTTATGTGGATCCGGGTGTTTAACCCGAAGCCATCCTATTTTGATCAAGTGGATCAGTTCTTGCCCGGTATACTCCAACACATCGCCTTGTTGGAGTTGTCTATTCTTAAAATAGACAAGTGGATGCTGTGGACCTAGTTAGGTCATTTTTCGTTGACTTGGGCGTTTATCGCAACGACACGCGCAGCCGTGCGCAGGAATCAGGATAGATTCTGCTATCGGTTCTATCGGTTATAGCGACGAATCCCCTTTAACCGATTTTTCGATCTGAACGGAAGACAGGACTCGTCGTTGAGCAGCTCACCAAGCCTGGGAGAAGGAATTAGGGAAGGTCAGGCCTATAAAGAATTGGAAATACGACATGCGTCCAAGAAATAATTTCCGCGTCAATCGTCAGGATTCCAGCTCCATTCCCCCTGCGCTATTTACAAATAAGACACGCGGAAGATCACCGACAAAAGCCTCCATGTGGTGGAAGAACTCTGCTTCTTTGCCTTCTTCGGGAGATTCGAAACCGAGGATCACAATGGCGGCATTGCGGGAATGATGCTGAATGGCGGTTTCCGCGTTTTCGGAAATAATCGCCACCGGTTCAACCGAAATTCGAGCGAGCGCGGATTGATCTTCGATATGTTTGATGACTTCATCACGACCAGTTTCAGTCGGCACAGAGCGAAGCATACGAATCCGGTTACCACGCCACTCCGGGTTTTGATGGAGCAGATGCGCCAGTAACAACATCAGTGATCCGTTCTTCTTGCCACGCCACCAGACGTCAATCGTTCCTTCTGGTACACCCCAGGCATTTTCAACTTTTGAATCGCGAAACCGAATGGCAATCACACTTCTTCCCAGACGAGAAACCAGTCGAACTGTTGCGCCAAACGTTTCCGATTTTTGTTCATCCCCCGGCCATCCCAGTAGAATGGTATTCGGTCTTAATCCTCCGATCCCGTGGCATTGTACCAGGGCTTCAATCCCATCTGAGATATAGGGAGAGATCACCACCGCTGGAAAAGCGAGCAGTTCTTCATCGTTAATAAACTTCCGTAAGGTGAGCTCAAATTTTTCACGTCGCTCGGCATAGTCTTCAATATTTCCAGTCACGATATGGCCTAGCGAAAGAATTCCATGCCCCGCCGTCAGCCAGTACCCATAAATCGCCAGGTGAGGCCTGGTCCAGGCCGTACCACTCAAGGCGAGGATAATTGGTCGCCAGTTTTTGGGATGATATGCTTCCTGCTCAAGACGAAGCAGGCTTTGCCGGGAACGTTCAAAAATAACACCACTATTCAAATCTCCCCAACGGGATTCGATCTCACGGAATCGAATAAACCAGTGCAAACCGGCGATCATCAGGATGGATATCGTCGCCCAGACCCAGTTCATCAGAAACATAACGGCAACACAACCAATCGTGCCAGCAAGAGACATCGACCAGTGA
>JAGQQC010000253.1 GCA_020426395.1 Planctomycetaceae bacterium | reverse complement strand
CCTGAAAATTGAAATCACCGCCGAAGACGAAGCCTTCGTCGATTCTCTCGTTCCCCCAGGAGAACATAGCGGAAAAGGATTTCAAGATTCGGCGTATCCCATCACGGGACGGCCAGTGTGAGGGAGCGTTGAGTAGAGAAGCGGATTCTAATCCTTTTCAAAATCAGGAACCGAATTCCCATCGTTCGGCATGATCATGTTTTTCAGATGCGGTTTGACCTTTTCCGCTAAGACAGTCAAAGCTGTTCCATCTGCCATCACCATGATAATCTCCCCCTCAAGAAATCCACCTAAGTCGGGAGCAGATCCCTCCGGATCAAATGGGATGTCTTCCGGTTTCGTCCAAGGGACATCCCGTTTAGCTTCAACGATTAAAAGTGTATCAGACGCTCCATCCTTTATTTCACCCATGTTCGGTTTTCTTTCCCCATCGAAGAAAGCCTTAGGCCCCGAAATGACATAGTACCCGCTGTTGGTGGAGTCCGGATCATCAAAAGGGCTCCACAAGGCATTGGGCATCTCTTCCAGAATCTTTAGATTCGAAGGACTGTCCCAAGGCTCGTCGAACTTATATTTTCGATGCGCAGCCGCCGAATCGATATAGGGCATTATTGCAACTCGCCAGCTATGAGGTGTTTTACCATCAGGGCCGATGACAACTGCTGGTGGAAGAGAACCATGGTAGGCAGCATAGGATTGCATCGCTAAAACTAGATTCTTCAGTTTATCCTGCGATTGGGATTTCCGAGCATCTACCTTTGCCTCGCTACTCAAAGAAGAGGGAACTGACAAAAAACTCATGAGAAAAACACATAAACTGATCGCTGCAAGTGACGCAATCGTAATGACGACAACCTGAACATTCCCCAAGCGACCTTCAGGCGGTTGGTTGAATTGGCCTGGTGCAGAATTAATTCCGGGCAGTCTTTTCATATTTAGAACCTGAAAATTTCGTTCAAGATTTCCATTGTCCAACTAGTTTTGTGTTGGCTTATGTGAAGACGTATTCTTAGCACAATTCTAATCACGCAGTTTACTCATATCGCCATTTCAGTTCCCACGGGTCTTCCGTCTCTTTCTGCCACTTCTGCAATTTGGCGGAAAGCTCTTCGTAGACATCCTGGTGCTCTTTGTCGTAGGCCAGGTTATACAGCTCGTCTGGATCCTTTTTCAGATCATACAACTCGAATTCGGGGCGGTGGAGATAGTTGTAAACCGTCCGCTTCCCGTAAATCTCTTTTTCCGATTTCAGTACGCTTTGCCAGGTCGGACTGGCGAACAAGTCGGAAGCAAATGGGTAGGGGAGATCATGCGCGATGTTGAAGGTTAGTTTGTAATCCCCTGAGATGATCGTTCGCATGGGGTAATACATCGTGATTTCATGGAACGTGTGAGAGAGGTAAATTTCATCCCATCCCTTCGGTGTTTCCTCTCCCAAAACTTCCAGGAAAGATCGGCCATGAGTCGCATAGGGGGCCTGCTTGCCGCCCGTCGCCAGTTGTCCTTTGTTGGAATCAGGCCGAATCGTCGAACCGGGTCCCGGTTTGATATCACAATAATCGAGAACGGTCGGTACCACATCCGCCCAGGTGACCCGTGCGTGACAGGTTCCCCCGGTCGCTTCCCGGGTTGGATTTCGCACGATCAAGGGCAAGTTCGCCCCCGGTTGATACAGGTTTGTCTTCGCTCCCGGGAAAGGGGGTCCATTGTCGCTGAGGAACAGAATCAATGTGTCGTCCCAATGACCTGTCTCTTCGAGTGTATCGAGTAGTAAACCGAGCCCTTGATCGAGCCGGGAAATCGCTTGATAAAATTCAGACAGTTCCTGACGACATTCGGGAGTATCGGGCAACCAGTCAGGGACAATCACCTCTTCCGGTGAGTATTTAACGGGGGTTACACCAGGATAGTAATCGGGCTTGTTATTGAAATTCGAAAAACCATCGGGCCCACCCCCGCGATGTGGATCCGATGTGCAGAAATAGAGGAAGAATGGCCGTTCATCCTCTTTCTTGAGCCAGGCCCGGGCATTCTTCGCCATCTGCACACTGTTACGCGCTCCTTGAATTTTCTCATTATGGTATTCCTCAAAATGATAAACGTATTCTGGGGCCAGGTGGTATTTTCCAATTGAACACGTTCGGTAACCCGCTTCATTCAATAGATTGGGCAAGGAACGGACCGTTTCATAAGTACTGAAATGGTTGTATCCGTGAGCATGGCCGTAATGACCCGTCGCATGATTATAGAGTCCCGTCATGAGCACCGAACGGCTCGCGCTGCAACTGGCCGTCGTGCAATAGGCCTGCGTGAATTTCGTTCCAGCAGCGGCCAAACGATCGATGTTGGGAGTCTTGATGACTTTGTTCCCATAACATCCCGCTTGGAAACCCATGTCATCTACCACGAAGATCACCACGTTTTTCGCAGATGATGCTGTGTCTTTCTGCTCCGCAGCCGGGAGGCCAAGGGGATTCAGAGATAGCGCGTGTACGACAAGCAAGACAGCCAGTGCGCGGAATTTCATAGTTAGTTCATTCCTGGAAAACGGCAAAACGGAGCAACGTTCAGTCAGCGTATAATTTGGCAATTTCGTCGAGTGAAATTTGTATCACTTCCACCGATTGTTTACGGCGAGAAAAAGCGACGAGCAGCGAACCATCCTGTTCAATCGAATGGGGATACTGCCATGATTCGTATTTTGTGGAACCATATTTCGATCCCTTGGCCCAATGGGGGTTCTCCAAACCGACCGGAACAGGCAGTCGAACCATCCGATCAAAGACAAGCCCATCCCGTGATACGGACATGCAGAGTGGGTTTCGTTGTTTTGGGTTGGAATTAGAAATCAATACATAGTAACCATTAGACGTGTGTGTCAGATGAAACTTGCTCGTGGCATCGGGGAAATTCGTCCGTACCAATTTTGACCAACTGCGCCCATGATCCGTAGAAAATGCCCGCATCAACCTCCCCGAGCGACTGTTATCTCGAAAAAGACCGACGAGATGTCCTTTCGGTAACATCCACCAGAAAGGTTCCTCGGGTTGCCCGCCTCCCTCGGCTTTGTAGGTCGAAAGCGGAAATTCCTGCCAGGCATCGATCGCATCGACGCCACCAATCAGAATGGAAACATCCCGCTGCGCGGACCGTTTTGTCATCATCCACTCACCGGTTGCCAATTTCTTCGGAGGGAAATTATTCAGCGCGTCATCAAAGATTAACTGAGGACCTCCCCATGATTCCGTCTCGTCATTCCAGATCGAAGCGACCAGTTCCAGATCACCTCCATTGAACCCGGGAGCTTCGTATAGACTGGCGAGCGCGATCAATTGTCCTTCGCGAATCCACAATCCACGGGCAATGTATCCATAACCTTCTTTGGGTGGCCCAAGTAGAACTTTCGGTTCTTCCCAGTGAAGTCCATCGGGACTCGTAGAATACCGCAGGTGCTGCGTCGCTTTATCTTCGACAACGGGGCCATGACTCCAGAAGCAGAAATACTTTCCGTTGTGATAGGCTAGATAGTTATGCAGCCGGAAATTCCATTCAGGATCACCTAACGAGACGACCGCGTGCGTCCCTTTTATCTCCGGCAGGGTCGCATAATCGATCTTCGTTGGATCGGTCCCCGTTTCCGGGAGCTTCAACATCAAAGCCGATTCGGGAGCATTCACTGGATCGGGAGGAACCAGCTTCTCTTCCGCAGTAACCAGAGAAGATTCACAAAGGAGAACAAGCAAGGCCAAACTAAGCGAGCGCATTACAAAAGAGGTCACGATCAGAATCCTGTTTCGGAGTAATTAGGTCGCGCTCTCTTCAGTGATCTCTTCCTCAACTGCGTTGGGGGGATTTTCAGTGAAATGATCACACTCTTCCTGCAGCGACATGGTCTTGGTAGTCGACACCCCACATGTTTCCGCCACGTAGCGCTGAAACAGATAAATACGTTCTTCCCGGTTACCCAGGCAACCTTTATAGGTAGTCGCCGTCAAACCTTCCTGACAGGGACCGAACATCACCTTATCTTGCATCTGGATGCGCTCGTTCGCTCGGCGGAAATACCAGGCAAGTGCCGGACGAAGAATTGACCCTAGCACACTCTTCCGGGATCCTTCAAGGGTCCAGTTCCAGATTTCCGTCCGTGCGGTGGTCGGGCCCGTCGGGAGATAAATCTGGGCATGCAGAATCATATCGTTAATCGTAAACACCAGATGCGGATGAATGTGTCGATGGATATATTTGCCCGTATCCATACCTCCCAGCCGCTTAACGGCCCGTTGCTGTAACCGGGCCAGCTTGGGTTCCTCCCACACGTCATAAATCAGCTCGGTAAACTTCGGCGTCATCACATGTTCCTGCGCCTCTTCCCCCGGGTATTCAATTCCGAGTGAATTCCCGTGCACGCAAGGAACATGATAAGTCTCGACCGTGTTCTCCAGTGGAACTTTCCAGTTGCATTCGAAATCCGTTTTCCAGTGCCAATTGTGACGACGGGGGATATCGAAGAGAGCTTGCCAGGTGAAATACATATCGCCCATAAATTCCTGAAGCGAAGGGCCTTCTTCCTGGAGGCAGACGAAGACGGAATCACCGCAGGTATCAACCCGGAATTTCTGAATACGGGCGTTTTCCCGATCGAATGGGCGGAAACATCGCGCGTCGGGAATCGTGGCGGTGAAACCCGTCATCTTGTATTCCCAACCATGATACTGGCATTTCAAGCTGGGCGCATTCCCACGCTCTTCGCTACGGATCTTACAATGCCGGTGCGAGCAGACATTCAGAAAGGCGTGCAGTTCCCCATTGTCGTTCCGAATAATGATCGGACGGTCGAACATTTCCGTGGTGTAAAAGTCACCATGGTTAGCCAGATCCGCTTTGCGACAGACGAGATGCCAAGCAGGCAGAAACATCCGCTCCAGCTCTACCTGATAGAAATCGGGGCTTTGATAATGTTCCGGACGAAGTTGATACTCTAGTTGATTTTTGTGAATGAACATAAACGATCTGAGACACCACAAGCTGTGTCGCGCTGATAACTAAGTGCTCGATATCCGTCCTGTTTACCCCTTCACGCTCCCTCAGCTTCTTTGCCGCACTTTTTCACCCCAAAATCGGAATATCCAAACTTTCGGGCCTTTCTCTCAGTATGAGACGGCACCGGATTCAAAGTCAACATTTTAACTGACCACTCTTCTTAAATCCCGAAACCGGGAGAAGCGAGCCCTGGTCGCTCTGATCCATATACCCTGATTTCACACACTCGGGCATGGTCAAGCCCATTTGTACTTAACACGCAAACTCTCAAGGATTTCCCGGTTTTGGGCTTATCCAAATAGTGGGTCCGTTGTCTTAAATAGTTACCTTTTTCCTCGAGAATTTTCTCCCAATTGGACTCCTCGTCCAGAACGAGTATCTCGTAATCGGCTACGGTTTCCGGTTGGGGAACTCCCCACTTCATCTTCGAAGTGTAACCATCGTGCAGACTTAACGTGAGATGCCGGTGTAACCCCGTATCGAAAGTCAGTTCGATTTCATTAATCTCCACTGGGTCCTCCCAATCGAGCTGCACCCACGCCGGAAAACCTGCCTCGGGATCCGCCATCCAGCGATGTAATCCTGGTTCGGCGCGCTCAATTGGGGCACCACGTTTCCCCGAGACTGTTCGCGTCTGCCCGCTGATCACGTTCTGCGCCTCTCCACTGGGTTGCTCACTCGATGCGGTCACTTTTGCTTCGCGAGCCAGATCTTGAGCATCTTCATTTTTGATTCCAATCAGATAACAACCTTCCCTCAAAAGCTGTTGCTGGACTTTGTTCATCACGAATGCGCTCTCACTGATATCAGCGGGCAAAATTTCCTTCTGAACTCCAAGTGCCGCCGCTGTTCCCACTCCCTGACCAACGACCGCACAAGTCGCCATCACGCGTGTCGATGAGAAACCGACATGCGTAGCCGAAATATTACGACCGGCGAACATCAGGTTTTGAATTGTCTGCGAGACACAAGCCCGTAAAGGAATATCATACAGATGCGGTACATCATGTTGCACACAGGGTTCCTCGTGGGGTACATCGATTCCTTCGGGAGGATGCAAGTCGAGAGACCATCCCCCATACGCAATGGCATCAGAGAAGGGGGTTGAATTCATAATATCCTGCTCGGTTAATACATGCTGCCCGATGAAACGACGGCTCTCCCTTTTGCCCGGAACGAATCCGCACCATTCGAGCGCCCAATGCGACGCCCCAAACGGGTCGCTCCCCGGTTCCGTGTCTGGTGGTCCATTCTTGATGTGATTCCAAATTCCCAACGTGATTGCAAGAAGCTCGTCGCGGATCGTTTCGTTGTCCCGAATCGTATCGCGAGTTCCTCCCCATTCAGCCCACCAGTAACCATATTCGTGCGTCGGTTCCTCATCCCCCGGAACGGCGTAAAGCCGAAGTTTTAATTCCTCCTTCGTGAAAGTCCGCACCCAGGATGGAGCAACGTACGGCATCGGTCGGTCATGCTTGCGAGCCTGAATGAGGATCGTCGAACCGAGCCGCATGTTATCCGCGGTCTCTTGCGCGAGATTTTCTCCATAAGCGGCCTGGTCCTCACGGCCTTCCATAAACGGGGCTCCCGCCTCGACTCCCAATCGACCGTCACCGGTGCAATCGATATAGGTTTTCGCCCTAATAAGGAACTGCTCTTCGGTACTCTGCCGTTCACCCAGGACCGCCACGATTCGCTGCTCCATCACCCGAGCACCGACAATCGTCGTGTTGAGCATTAAGGTGAGATTCGGTTCCGTGCGACATTTATCGTACAAAA
>JAGQQC010000252.1 GCA_020426395.1 Planctomycetaceae bacterium | reverse complement strand
ATGGAGATGCATCCGAGTCCTGCCAACAAAATCTGCTTCTGCCAGGGGACCTTCGCCGAAATGGGAGTCGATATCCCCACAGCAATCCGTCGCCTCGGCCCACACATCAGATACGTCCATTTCCGCGACATCATCGGCACCCGGGAAGACTTCACCGAAACCTTCCATGACGACGGCCAAACCGACATGCCCGCCGCGATGCGCGCCTATCAAGAAATCGGCTTCACCGGCCCCCTCCGCCCCGATCACGTTCCCCAGTTAATCGGAGAAGAAACCGGAGACCCCGGCTACACCATGCTCGGCCGCCTGTTCGCCTACGGCTACATCCGCGGGCTGATGCAGGCGACGGAATAGAAAACCAGCGACGCTACTTCCCCGAGACCCAGTCAATCTTATCAGCAGGCACCGTAAACGGCGCAAAACTCGTCATTCCCAGCGATTCCCGATAATGTTCCAACACCCACTTCACGGTCGGAAACGCCAATTCATTCCAAGGGATCTCCTCCCAGTCGAACAACCTCGTCTCCAGGCTCTCAATTCCGTTCCCAATCTCCGGGCTTTCTAACTCCGCTCGATAAAACATCTGCACCTGACTGATCCGCGGAATCGAATAGATCGCCAGTAACGCATTAGGTTTCGCACGACCTTCCGATTCTTCAAACACTTCCCGCATCGCTCCCTCATCCGTCGTCTCACCTTCTTCCATGAATCCAGCGGGAACCGTCCAAAAACCGACGCGTGGTTCAATCGCCCGGCGGCACATCAGAATTTTCTCTTCCCACGTACAAACGGCCCCCACGATGATCTTCGGGTTTTCATAATGCACCCACTCACAATCGCGGCAGACATACCGCTCCTTATCATCCCCGCACGGAATCTTTTTCTCAAAGCCATGTTCTTCAGGACAGTATTTGACCATAGATCACTTAATGATGATTTCAGTTATGGGTACTGGCGGCGCCGCCTCAAACAGCAACAACCATTCGCGTCCAGAAGCAGCCCCCCTATCCTGGACAGGATTCAGGGAACTCGTACCAGAACTTCGTTAAGAGGTTTCCGCGTCTGTTGCGGAACAAAATCCGGATATCCATACCACAACAGTCCGACACAATACTCTCGTTCCGGATCGGCACCAATCAGGGATAACATCTGTGGATTCTCCGTCACGGGACCGGATGTCCATTTAACTCCGATATCATGTGCCCACAGAAACAGGGACAGATTCTGAATCGCACAACAACACGAAGCATAATCTTCCTGCTGACGAAACAGATCCTCATTATAAGGCGCCGTCACCACAATCCACCCCGGTTTTTCCTCCCAGCTCTTCCGTTTTTCCTGAGCCCGTTTCTCCCCCTTCATTTCCACCAGCATCGCACAGTTCAAATCGATAATCGCCTGCTGCGCTTCCGGCCCCAGCCAATAAAACCGCCACGGCTCCGTCTTCTTGTGATTCGGCACCCACCGCGCCAACTCCAATGCCTGTTCAATTAACTCCACCGGCGGATGCTCTGGACGGAACTGATGAATCGTCCGACGCGAAGTAAGTAGTTCAGCTAAATCAATTTCAGTCATCAGCAAGCTCTATAGAAATAAAAACAGGATCCAGTCCACTGCATTATAGAAGAGCACTACAAGAATTTACCACTGGAGCCCCCTCTACACGTCACCTCCGCATTCAACTGCGAAACCCAAATTTCATAAATCCACATTGACATCGTTTACAATTGTAGTTATTTACACACGTAGTCATTTCAACCCTTGGAGGAATACCGATGCCCGAAGTCCCCATCTCTGACGCCGAGTGGGAAGTGATGAACGTCATCTGGAACGGACAACCACTCACTTCACAGGAAATTGTGGAAGCCCTCGCACAAGATCAAGACTGGTCCCCCACAACAATCAAGACGATGCTCCACCGCCTCGTCAAAAAAGAGGTTCTCACGTACGAAACGCGCGGGAACAAATATGTCTACCGCGCTCGTGTCCGTCGTACGAATTGTGTACGGCAGGCGAGCCGTTCTTTTCTCAGTCGGGTCTTTGAAGGGGAAAGCAGCTCCCTCGTCGCCCACTTTCTGAAAAATAGTCAACTCACCCCGGAAGAGATCGCCGATCTCCGCCGTATTCTCGATGAGCAGGAGGCTCAATCATGAATGGATCACCACTAATCGCAACCACGGATGGACTGTATGATCTTTGCCAAACCGGCTTTGAATGGACTTTCATTGCCGGAAGCACTGGCGCCATGTTGGCCATCATCGTACTACTCATCAACCTGCTCTGCCGCCGCTGGATATCGTCATTCCAAATGAGTTTACTCTGGGGCCTGGTCCTCCTGCGGATGCTCATCCCGTTCGCTCCCGGAAGTGAATTCAGTGTGCAACACATCCTTGTTTCTGCATACAACTGGATCGACTCTACTCTATATGCCCCTCCCGATCCCGGGCAGCCTCAACTTCACCGGTTAAATGGCCCTGCTGTGGCTGCCCCCGCTCTGGTTAATACGGACTACGTTTACGGCATCGACAATGAAGGTCGAACAATCGCCCAATCTGTTTCTCAACGCTCCGAAACCATTTCTCTGGAAGACCTGATCCCCAGCCTCTGGTCACTGATCTCTGCCCTCATTTTTATCGGTTCACTCGTGAGATATGTCCTTTTTCACCGACGACTTACAAGCAAGGCCCCTTGCACTGATCCCCGACTGGTTCAAATCTACAACCATATTGCCCAACGGCTTTCGCTCCATAACCTTCCCCCACTAGTGATTTCGAGTGAAGTCACCCAGCCTGCCGTAATGGGACTTGTCCGACCAAAACTGATCCTCCCTCCTGACATAACTGAACTCAAAGACGATCAAATCAGGATGATCCTGTTGCACGAACTGGTCCATATCAAACGGTTCGATATTCCTCTGCACTGGTTGCTACTTGTTATTAAAACTATGCAATGGTGGAACCCGTTCTTCTGGCTAGCCGCGAATCGTTATCGCAACCTGGTTGAACAAACCTGCGATCAAGCCGTGATACGCATCCTGACCATAAATGAAACGAACCATCAACGCTGTGCCCACGATTACGCCGAACTTCTGTTAACGATGGCCTCCCGTGTACAACCTTCCGGATGGCGCATCTCACTACCCGCTTCACTTTTAGGATTCCTTTCCGGGCGGTTGTTGAAGCGTTCGATAGCAAATCGAATGAAAGCCATTACCCAAGACCGTCTCCGCCCCTCAGTTTGGCAAATCATCATCGCCATCCTACTACTCTCATCTATTGGACTTACCGGATTCACCGATGAACCCAGCCCCCCAATCCCTCCCTCCAAACCCGCGGTCTTTTCCGGTCAGTTGCAATCAATCCTCGTTCAACCTGCCACGAATCCCGTTCCACAGCAGCGGCCAAAAGCACCATCAACAACGGAAACTTATGACGTCACCTCAATCCTCAATCATCTCACTGAAACGAATAGTCTCTCCATGAAAGAGGCGATTCTAAATTTTCAAACCGTCGCAACTCTGTCAGTCAGTGGTGAATTTGTTGAAACGCGAGGCGAATTCGAAGTAAAAAGTTCCAAAGATTCTGTAACCAATGCGTTGCTGATACTTGAGACAAACAACAATGAATTTCAATTATCAGTTCACGCTCCTGCCGTAACCCAACGGAACGTCGCCCGGCTATTAGACATCTGGACTACTTCTGGAATTCGACAAATCTGTATTGAGACCAGATTCATTTCGGTCAATCAGGATCTGGTGACCTTCACCGACCATCAGTGGGACGAAATCATTGGCTCCCCCTCTCGCATCACGGAGGAACTCTCCACAGAGGGCCAGTTCCCTACCAACTTTGAAGAAGAGCCGGCAACATCCTTTGCGAATGTCGTCACTGAAGAACAACTTCCTGTTCTGAAATCGACGTTGACTAGCGAGCAATCACGACGACTGATCGATCAACTCCAATCCCATCCTCGGGTAAACATCCTGTTCGCTCCAAAGATCACGCTCTTTAACGGAGCCCAGGCGGAAATCCGCGATATACGCACCTTCGCGTATGTGACAGGTATCGATATGGACGACTCCCAAAACCCGATGCCGCAAGTACAACAGTTACCAGATGGAATCAGTCTAAAAGTCAGCCCCCGGTTGAACGCCGATTTAGAGCAGATCGTTCTCCAAAATCGCATTACCATTTACAATGTCGATGAGATTCGAACGATCATGACCCGCGTCGCCAACAAACCACTCAGTGTACAACTGCCGCAGTTTCGCAAATTCCAGGTGAACGTCTCCAATGACCTGGCCGATAACGAAACCTTGCTCTTGGGGATTCCACCCACCCACGACCGCAAAGAGTTTCTCTACTTGATGATTACCCCTCAATTGCTAACCGAAGAGACAGACTGACCATTTCGATTTGATTCAGTCCAAAACGGAATTCCGCCCACCCGAGAATGCTCTCCGGTGGGCTTTTTTACGAAGCGTTCTACAATCTCTCCCGGGATGCACAATCTTTGACCAACCATCAAAGGATAACGACATCCAATTAAACAACTTTCAGCAAACTATTAGAATCATGCCACTCTCCCCACACACTCACATTGACATAGTTTTATATCAACCTATTTTCGTAGGTGAAATACCTCACCCACAATATCTATTTTTCCAGGAGAGCAATGCCTATTTGCGTACTCCCCTAAATTTCCCTGCGCATGATTTGTTCAGAAAGCCTCACGGAACTCATCATGGATCAACCGTCCGAAAAAATGAATAAAACGGCCATTGAAGTGCTGGATATGCTCGATCGTTGGAGCGACAAAATGGCCGGCCACCACACTCAAAAACGGCAGTACCACCGTGTCACCTACCGCACAATGATGACGGTTTACCAGCCCTATGCTGACCAGATGGCGGGTGAATCGCAGGAAAGTACCGGGTTTACCGTATGGTCACGGAACATCTCCCGCGGCGGCATCGGGTTCATCTACACCGGCCAATTACCCCTCGGTAAGTACCTCATGTGCCTTGATCCAGAACAAGCAGGGAAACTATGGTTCCTGGTCGACATCGTGAGAACGCGTAAAGTCCACGACAAGTTCTGGGAATACGGCGCCAAACTACTCGAACGTGCGTCAATTTGAGTTCGACGAAGCTACCAGAGCCCCCCCTTCACCATCCACAAAGGGGGTAAGACCGTCGGTTCCGCAATCGTGGCTAACGTCATTGCGTAGTTGAACAATCAACTGACCTAGCCAAACAAATCAGAAGTTCTTTATTCCAGCGCAACAAAAACGACCTGTCACTTATTCACTTTGGATAATTCGATCTTGATGGGTTTCGACAGCGCCTCAGTCGATGCGGACATCGTCATTCGATTGGCATCATCTCCGTCTAAAGACAACCTCACCTCATTGCGAACACCGCTATAAGGGTGATCGTTTATTTCAATTCCTGCCTCTGGTATTTTAAGACTGACATCCTCCGTCCAGACATAATAGTTGTAGAGGTCGTAACATAGCTCACCCTCTTCAATACGGACGTTATTCACCACTGATTCCCAATACTCGTTACTCTCCTCATCAACAACAATATCACCGTTCTCCAGTTTTTTGACAACACAATTCGGTTCTCCATCCTCATCGACCCATGTCCCGATGAATTGCTCCCGCATTTCGTGCTCGGGCACAACCGGATCAGAAGCCACCCGCGAAACCCGCTTGGAACCGCTAACACACCCACCGACGATCAACAACATCGCGACCAGAACAAACCTAACAGAAATTTTACTGTAAAACATAAACTAATTCTTGAATCAATTGCGTATTAATTAATAAGTCCTCAGATTTCATCCGTCACCCGATACGGTCAATCTCATCTGTTAACCACAATCTCGACCCCCGGATTGTTCTTCGTCAGCTCATCCAGAATCGCCTGATGCTCTGGTGGAACTTGACCACGACAATAAACGGTCAACTTCTTCAGATTTGTTAGCTCGCTTAATGATTGCCGTGACTTGGAACTTATTAAACTCATCGGCTCGCTCAGTTCCAACTCCACTAGATATGGCATCTCTTTCAATGAAGTGAGTCCCATCGCATCACTCTCGGCATTCTTGAAATGCCGTCCTCCGATACTCAAGCATTCTAGCTGCTCAAACTCCTTCACAATCGCCAACGTTTCCTGCATCCGTTTCACCCGCTCCAGTCTCAGCGACCGCAAGTTTGGCATGGAGGCGAGTGGCTCCAGATTTCCGCTGTCATAGTCGGCCTTCGTCACGACCTCCGTCACCTGATCCAATTGATCGATACCAGCCTGTTCCAGCCGGTTATCCCGCATAGCGGGCATGACCAGTTTTCGCAGCGATCTCACCTCTTTCAGCGCACTTAAGTCAACGCTCGGTATTGTTGCGTCAGTGAGATCCCAATAGGCCCGATTACCGTGCGCACGTTGATAGGCATCCTCTTCCGGCGTCCGCACGTACCCCATATCCAGTTCCCGCAACCGGGGCATTCTCGCCAATACCTGCAAATCTTCACCGCTGGTCACAATGCCGTCGAATTTCAGGCTTTTCAGGGATGTTATTCCCGCGATCGCTTCCAGGGTCTCCCGTTCAGCACGACCATCCAAATCGAGCTTTCGTAGATTTTCCATCTGATGTAGTGGATTAACGATGTTCGGCTGGAGTGTATACCGCATTCCTGAACTGTCATTCCTTTTACCCTTCAGGTACAGATGCTGAATTGTCGCAGACTTCGCGATCTGCTCCACCATCTCCGGCGACAGATCGTCGGACATGAAATAGAAACTGTATAGAGAAGGAAATTCAGGTAGTA
>JAGQQC010000251.1 GCA_020426395.1 Planctomycetaceae bacterium | reverse complement strand
AAAAAAAAAATGAGTGACAGAAGACATTCAGGAAATCCTGACGGGTTTGAATTCAAAATTTCCGCATCCCATGCGGGAATCTGATAAAAGTGCTTATTCCTGCCTCCGCCAGGAAAGACCGGTCAATTTCATTCAATCTGGGATAACTTCAGATAATGCCGCTCCACCGGGAAGAAATAAGGACATCCTGATTCAATGAAAGTATACCTGCTGTCGTGGGAAGATGTGAAATATTGACAGCGGAGAATGCATGTCATGAATTCATTCAATCCGTGCATTCAGGATAACAGGAAAAAATTCAAACCGTATAATGACTGAGTGTTCAATAACAGGCAGAGTGCCTCTCGGTAGAGAGAACTCACTGAGAAGGGAGTTTCTGGGAAAAGAGAATTCCTGGCGGCCCGCTTACAGGTCATCTCCCTTGGATGCCACCAGACTGGCCGACAAGTTCAGGCTTCGTAAAGCAGGCTTGTGTTCAGTTGGTGCGATAGATTCAACATCTAAAAAAGATACTATTACTATCCGGGATTACGAAAGGCTTTGCAAGAAAAATGGCGTTTCAAGAATCCGACCGGGAAGATTTGATGCAGGAGGCGACCGCCCTTGTTGATCGGATTGAACTTAAATTGTCGGCAGAGGGGGAAGCCGTGATCGCCGGCTATCGTAGGAATGGGTCGCTCTCTCTGTTTTTCGGGGCCGATCCGGTCTATCACTTTGACCAGGAGATGCGACTGAAGCGGGCTTATCTGGCTGGCTTTCTCTTCCGCACACAAGGGTCAACATTAGCCCGGCTGGAACGGGTACGTACTGTCAATCCCCAAACGAACCAAATGAGGACGGAATTACATCGTCATGATCTCACATCAGAAGAGTTGGAACACTTTCAGATTCAGGCTCTCTCGCGCCTTTCTGGATTGCAAGACGAGCTTGAAATGGGGGCGTTCGAAGTTCAACGACAAGTTTCAGGCGAAGCGAATTTGATCGGAAAGATTTCTGGAGATTTGATGAGGATTATTGGCAATAACCTCCCTTTGGCTCCTCGTTTTAAGGGGAAGCGGTGATCCAATTGCAGCGCATAAAAAAGCCACCGCTTTCGCGGTGGCACGTACGACGAAACAGGGTCCGAACAAGCTGAATCAATTGAGACAACGGGGGAGAGAGGGTGTTGTCTCATCCATCAGTCGCATCAAACCAGTCTAAAGTGTGGGAAACCAGTTTGATGAAAGGACAATCGCCGCTTTTTTTCGTTAGGGGGAAGATTTCGTTAGGAAAACAGGGTCTTACAGGGGAAAACTATTGTTTGGAAGAGACCCGCAATATTTGCGGTTCAGGTCGACTAATTCGGCCAACGGTCTCTTCCGGTACTAAAGTCTGATCAGAGAAAGATTCTCTGGAGGGCTCAGAATTAGAGCGTTTGTTTGTATCGAGTTCATTGTCAGGAGACTGGCTACGAACCAGCGGGTCGTTGATTTTTTTATCCGCAACGGCGACCTGAATTTCTTCTTCGCGGTGTTGATTTCGAGGACTGCCGGCCATTACCCAGTTTCGCCAGTGTGTTTCAAGCTCATTGATATTTTCCAGGTTGTAAATCTCATGAAAGGCGGTTTCCCAATCCTGTTCATGAGCCATGTCAATCAGTTGCAGGAAACGTTTCCGTCCTCCCGCTTCAATCAGAAAGTCGGCTAGAGAAAACCCTTCCGCATAGAGCGTGTAGACATCCTGTTGATTGTTGGGGTATTCGGTAATTTCCAGAAGTTTTCGGATCGGAATTCGTCGTTTCGTGTCGATGACGTCGTGCAGCATGTCGAGTTGTCGCCGTTTCTCGGAAACATGCTCGACAATGGTGGCCGCTCCTTCATCCGCCCATCGAGGAAGTGGTCGGCGAAAGTAAGAGGCGAAGATGGTATGGCTGACTTCATGAGGAATGACGGAATCGAGGATGCGTTCCCGGGTTCCCTGAACCTCCATGTCCCAACCGTAGACTTCTCCCTTGTTGAATTTGAAGGTGGTAGCCCCCCCGGCACCGATTTGGCCGACTTTGACTTTGACTTTGCAGGGGTGAGCCCAGTCTCCCGGAAGCTCTTCTCCCAGCCAGGCGATGGCAATCTCTTTCCGGCATTGTTCGGCGGTGAGGGCAACTTGCTCCGCGAGGTTCGCATTCGGGGCCGTTACCACAAAATTTGCGGATTTATAGGTAGCCCCATAGATCATCGAACTATAGAGCAGTATCGACAGACAGATAGTCAGACGAAGTCTCATCTGGTCAGCATCCTTGCTTATGAATTGAACCCGTCACCTTCCTGGGACGGCGAGACGATCCTGGTCTCGGTGTCGCGAATATGCAAAACAGGGACCAAATCTTGAACCAGGTTGTTTTTCACGATCAGACGAGTTGCGTAACTTTTGACTGATTGGGAAGATACATAAAGTTTGATCATCCTGGATTTGATAAACAGGTTTTTCCGTGTTTGTAATTCTTGCAATCAAATTCGCTGTCAAAGCTCGTTCCCAAGTCGTTTTTTTCGTCTCTATTGTAAAAACTGCAAGAGGTCCAAGTGATTCGGAACGGATTTCGGAGCCAAATGGAGCATGCGGATGAGTATGAGTAATAAGCACTCCCCATCCGAATCGGCCCCGCCAGCGGTTTCGCTCCGAACACACTCACTTCAGCGAAGTGGCCGGCAGGGTTGGGCTTCGTACCGGGTTGGTTCGGAAGAGTTGGAAGCCTTTCTTAAAAATCCCGAAGCGTTGTTCCAGCATTCGGAGGCAGTGACGATCAAACAGAGCCCTTCCACGCTTCTGGTTAAAGTCCCCGTCAGATTTCCGGAAGGGGAAATTTTATGTGGCTACAAAAAAGTCTTCCGGAAAACCTGGATGAAACGACTTACGGATCTCTTCCGGTGGCAAGACCGGGCTCGACATTCCTTTGAGATCGGGCAGCAGTTTCTGCAGGCAGGCATTCCGACTCCTGAGCCCCTATGGGTCATCCCCCCTCTCCGCTGGAGCTGGAATGAGCCCGCCTACCTGGGTTTTGAATGGTTGCCTGGTTGTCGGGATCTCAATGGGCAGTTAGCAGAGTTAACGATCGATCAATTTTTTGGCGACAAAGCGATCCGCAAACAGGTCTATTCTGTGGTGAGCATGTTAGCTACAGTTCTTGGCAGAATGCATGCGGCCGGGTTTTGTCATCGTGACTTGAAGTTTTCAAATCTTCTGGTGGACAGAACAACCACCCCGGTTCAGGTCTATGTGATTGATCTGGATGGGGCGTCTTCCCATACGGGGAATGTTGATCGCTGGTTGTGGAACTTGTCTCGATTTGCACGGGATGCACTGCAACATAATCTCATCTCGCGCTCCATGAGATGTCGGTTTTTGAAGGATTACTTACGAGCAAATCCCACGTTTCCCATCACGTGGAAAGTGGCATGGAAACGACTGGGGGAACTGGTAGATAAACGAAATCGACGACGATCTAAAGCAAACTAAACGAATCGTAGTTTGTTTCTGGGTAATGAATAAAAGATTTCTCTGAGGAAATGATCTGCTCTATCGATGTGTGGAATTTGTGGTTGGTACATACAGGAATCGCAACCCGGGTTTGATGAACAAGCCCTGGCGAATATGCGGGAAGCGATGTTGCATCGTGGACCGGATGAAGCGGGAGCTTTCCTCTCTGAACGGTGCGGATTAGGGCATCGTCGGCTTTCCATTATTGGTCTGGCGGATGGTCAACAACCGATGTGGAACGAAGACCAAACCATCGTTGTGGTTTTCAATGGAGAGATCTACAACTACTCCCAGCTCAAAAATGAGTTAGAGTCGAAAGGTCACCAATTCCGGACTCATTCCGATACCGAGGTGCTGGTGCACCTATGGGAAGAAGCTGGACCAGAGATGGTGCAGCGCTTGCGAGGGATGTTCGCATTTGTTCTCTACGATTTGAACCAGGAGGTCGTCTTCGGAGCCCGGGATCGATTCGGTCAGAAACCGTTTTTTTACAGTTGGAATAACCAGCAGTTTTGTTTTGCCTCAGAAATAAAATCTTTGCTGGCGCATCCTGCGATTCCACGAGAACTTGATCCGGCGGCACTGGATCAGTTTTTGTTTTATCAATTCATTCCTCAACCACGAACAATGTTCCGAGGGGTTCATCAACTTCCCGCCGCCCATTCATTTATATTGCGAGATGGTCAGCTATCGTTCCATCGCTACTGGCAACTCGATTTTCAGCCAGAGCCCGCTCCGGATGAACAGCGGGAGCAGGATATTCTGGAAAAGCTGCGCCACGAAATCAAAGATGCCGTTGAATCTCACATGATCAGTGACGTTCCCGTCGGACTGTTTCTCAGTGGCGGGCTTGATTCGTCCTATATCGCGGCCGTTTGTCACCAGATTCTCGATCACCCCCTACGTTCCTTCTCGATCAGTTTCCCAGAAACTAAATATGATGAGCAGGAATTCGCGGAAACGGTGAGTAAAAGTTTCGGATTAGAGCACCACATCTTCCGTTTTGATCCAACGGATTTGCAGGCCTGGTTAGAGAAATCGATACGGTTTTTTGACCAACCTCTAGCGGATTCGGCTGCTCTTCCCTTGATGATGTTGAGTGAGCAGACAGCCGAACATGTGAAAGTTGTCCTGACAGGAGATGGCGGAGACGAGCTTTTCGGCGGTTATCAAAAGCACATGCGGGCGGGACAATCATCTGCATTCGTTCGATTGATGGCTTCCAGTTTGCCCTCCTGGTTTCAGACGGCGAACTTGGCAGCCTGTCAATCCGATCCTTCAGGCCGCCGTCGACTTACCGCTCGATTGGCTCGCTGGGGAATTCCCGAGCATGTCTCGGGTTACTTCAAAAATTTCTGGGAAGGTTGGGACCGATTCCGGTTATATCAATCTGATTACCGGGAACAAATCCCCGCTTCATTTGAATCAATTGATCAATTAGATCCAGGACTAATTCGTCCAACAGACATTCTCAATCGGATGTTACAAATCGATTGTGGGGATTATCTTGTGGGGGATTTGTTGCTGAAAACTGATTACGCAACAATGTCGGGAAGTATTGAGGCTCGGGCTCCTTTCCTGGATCATCAGCTTGCAGAAACAGCCGCCCGATTACCCTTGCAGTTGAAAGCAACAGCCACGGAGACGAAAGTTGCCTTAAGAAGATTGGCTGAGGCCGCATTACCCCCTGAGATTTTTCAGCGTCCGAAACGAGGGTTTGGGCTGCCAGTGAAGCAATGGTTCGCCAAAGATTTGGCAGACTGGCTTAGAATGCAATTAGTGGAAAACTCGATCACCGCCGAAAAATTCTTTCGCCGCGAAGTCGTTGAGCAATATCTAACTGAGCACCGTGAAGGGAAACAAAATCATGCGTCTCGCTTGTACGCATTGCTGACCTTCGAACTCTGGTGCCGCAACTACCTGAGTTGAGATTATTCAGAGAACAGAACAACGGATTGAATCGGGCAAGTTCTAGACTGAGGCTGCGATTAGTTCTGTAGCAGCTTCTTGTTCATTAACAGAATCGTGTTCAAGTTCTGAATCTGTCTTCGATTGGATATAGAGTGTTTCAATCTGGTAGGGGACTTTTGAGCTCGGTGAGTGAACTTCCAGGATGACACGATCTTCTTTGATTTCAAGGATGGTAACATGGATATCATCGTCGATAACAACACTTTGCTGGATGCTGCGAGTAATCAGATGCATCACGATACCTCTTGTGGCAGATAATTATAGATAGAGTCTATTGCACATAAGGTTTCATTTCAGAGCCCAAGTGAAATCGATTCGGGAAATCAATTTGGTAAAGAGCGAATAAAAGCTTATGGAATAGAGGGGATAAAAGTTGACAACGACGCGAGAGCTGGAAGTGTGTCAAAAATCAATTGAGGCAATCACTATGCCGGTTACCCTGGCGGAAGAAGCTACTCGGTAATTGAACAGAAGACGATCGAAGTGAAATATCGCGTGTGGCCGAAGTCTTCCGCGTACTGAGTCTTCCTTGGATTGAGATGTTGTCAGGGAAGTAAGTTTCGTTTTCAACCACACAATTTCATTCTGCATAATGTCTCTCAATTGAGCAAGTTCAGAAAGACAATTCCAGGATCATTTTTGCGATCAGTATTCTCGCCTCCGTCAAAGCTTGACATCCGATGATGTTTTTTCTTGACAACTCTATTCGATTTGTTCCTGCTCGGGAAATTTACGGTCTTTTGAGTACTGTCATGGAAAGTCTTGTTGTTCAACTTATGTGAGGTGGGCATAAATGCTTCTTTATTATTTGGAAGTGAGAGTGAAAAATTTCATCAGAAAGTACGGGTTGATGGAGTGAACAACGAATTGTTGAAGGTAAATCAACCCAGCTTCGGCAACCGGCCACGTGAGGTGAATCTGGTATGATGATTGGTTCTTCGTTTCTGTAAACACGGACGATCATGATCCATAACCCGGGTTTCCGGTAATGAAATCGATTGGATAATGTTTCGGCAGAAAGAATTTGCAGAGAGGATAGCGCAGGCAGAACGGTTTCCTCTTCAAGGCGAATGACCTCTTTGACCTGGGCAAAGTCTTGGAGGAGTATTTGTCCAGGAGGAGGGGGAGCCAGTCTTTGTTTTATCTCTGGGACTGCCAGCAGGGATTTCCCTTCTTTGTTAAGGGATGTTTCAGATTGGTGAAAGTTGGTGGGAAATAGCCAGAAATCAGAATGCTCCGGTTGAAATCCTTCCGGCCCTTCGTCGATCCCCCCTTTTCGAACGAGCAGAGTTT
>JAGQQC010000250.1 GCA_020426395.1 Planctomycetaceae bacterium | reverse complement strand
GCGATTTGTGATTTTGATCTTTCGGCCTCTTTTAGTGTTTCTTCGATCGTATCGATCATACGATCGACAATCGATTTGTCTCCTTTTCGGCTTTTCGTTTTCTTACGGCGGCTTCCGAGTTCCTTGAACTTGTCGCTGTAAGCTTTGCAGAGCATCTTGGTTCCACCAAGATCAAAACCAATCCAGACTTTTCCTCCCGATTTTTTCTCCTGCTGAGCTTCCAGTTCTTCAGGCTCAACAATCTCTTCAGTCACGAGAACTTCTTCAGTCGGCAGTTCCGTAACAGCTTCGCCGTTACTTTTGGGAACGGCTTCCTCGAGGGGAACCTCCGTGGGGGATGTCGTTTGCTCCTGGGAATTGGTCATCTCTTCTCAATCTGTATTAATAAGAATTCAATAAGCGAATATGAAGATTCAGTGAATTACGGGACGAAATTGGGAAAGGAACTGAGAGCAGCTTCCTTGATAATGGGTCCCAGTTGAGGACCATAAAAACTAACACTCGCCTCATAGCCCCCTTTCATCCAGGCCTCCTCCGTTAGGATGTAGCTAATCCAGGCATCGGCCAGTCCCCCAATTGTAGGTGATTTGACGTGCAGTTTCTCCCCTGCTGACCGTTTGATTTCCTCACCAATCCCAGCCGCCATTTCCCCCGGAATGCCAGTAATAGAAAGGTCGCCCAACTGAACAGTAGAGCAGTGGGCCTTTTCCGCGAACAATTTGGGAATCATCTGACGCAAGAGTGCATCGCTGAGACCGTACTCGCTACCACCGGTTTTCATGAAATCAGGATGCCAGTTCGCCGGGGGGAGTTCAAACTCCACCGTCTGATACTGAAACGGGATGTCCGCTTCAGTCTCTATTTGTCCCCAGACTTCATGGCAGACCTTCGCCAGTTCCACACCATAGCGTTCAGCCTTTTCCCAACGACTCTCCCCGGAACCAGGACGAGGCACAGGAGATTGATCCCCTTCGGCTCCGTTGTAATACATGACGGTCACGTCATTCCCAAGCAGAGTTTCTAAAGTACGTTGCAAATGGCCAGGCCAGCCTCCCGAGAACCACATCTGTTGAGAGGACATAAACGTGGGATGAGCTGTGAAATTAATCAACACAGCCAAAGGTTCACCAGAGACGGCATCGATACGTGTGACAGTGAGATCATGTTCGGTATACCCTTCCTTACGCCGATTGCGATTCCAGCCCTCCAGTTCGATGGTGCTTGTCCCCACACAAATTTGAACGGGCGATTCCTTTAATTTCTGATCGGCTGACAGAAGTAATTTTTTGAAGCTCGATAGCAGAAACTGATGAACCTCCGGGTTGTAAATTCCCATTTGCGGTATGCCAAAGGAATTCCCAGGGTGAAACGCATTCATCTCGACGCTTGCATGCGAATGACTGGCCAATAGCATGAATTCGTCCGCCTGCCACGCACTTGATTGCAATGCTTCAACCAGTTCCTGCTTGAAGGGAGCAGGAAATGCGAGCATATCGGCTGTTACGATCGCGAACTTTTTTGTTCCATCCGAAAGAACAATGGCCTTGGCCCATAACCGATCATGGATTCCTTCCGCCGGTTTACTCATCCGTTCTCCGTAGCCTCCGAGCGGAGATTTCATCTCCAGAGGAGGGGTGATATCAATCCGGGCGACGCCCGCCGAGATAGTCGCGGCAGATAAATTCTGATGTCCCCCCAGTAACAGGAAGCAAAAGCAAACCAGTAATAAAATCGGTCGAATATTCAAAGACATATGATTTTCCAGTGAACGGACTAAAAGAGCCAGGATTTGAACAGTGACTACTATGTTAAACGGTGCGATCCCCTTCAGCATAGCTGATTCCGAATTCCTGGAACAACGCCGGTTGAAATACCTGAAGCAGTTGACCCGATTTTCGATATCCTGTTACTGTTTCGGGTAGTTCCCTCATCCCTGCTCACAAGTTATTCCTTGATGAACAGGGACTCGCTCGCCAGTCTGTCCCAGGATATAAACCAATGGCATTACCTCAACACCCCGGTTCCATTACCCAGGCACTTTACCTTCGTGCAAAACAGCTTATTCCCGGGGGAACTCAGCTACTGAGTAAGCGACCGGAAATGTTCGCCCCTGAAGTTTGGCCGGCTTATTATCAACAGTGTCAGGGATGTCAGGTCGTCGATCTCGATGGACGCGAGTATATCGACATGTCGATTATGGGAATTGGCGCCTGCTTGCTCGGGTATGCCGATCCAGCAGTCACCGAAGCAGTCATCGAACGGGTCAAACGGGGAGCGATGTGCACGTTGAATGCTCCTGAAGAAGTGCAACTGGCCGAAGAATTGATCCGCATTCATCCGTGGGCCGATCAGGTTCGTTACGCGCGAACCGGTGGAGAAGCCATGACCGTCGCCGTACGAATCGCGCGTGCCGCTACGGATCGCAGCCTGATTGCTTTTTGTGGTTATCATGGTTGGCACGACTGGTATCTTGCTGCGAATCGGCAAAAGAAATCGGACAGAGATGCCCTTCAAGGACATCTGCTTCCAGGGCTACTACCGAATGGGGTTCCCGAGGAACTAGCCGGAACAGCGATTCCGTTTCAATACAATCAACTCGATCAACTCGAAACGATCTTCAAAAAAGAGGGTTCCCGATTAGCGGCTGTCGTGATGGAACCCACACGCTACTCTCCTCCTGAACCTGGTTATCTGGAGCAAGTTAGAAACCTGTGTCATCAAAACGGGAGTTTATTAGTAATTGATGAGATTACTGCGGGCTGGAGAATGCATTACGGTGGTGCTCATCTCAAATATGACTTGGAACCGGACATCGCCGTGTTTGGAAAAGCACTCGGGAATGGACACCCCATGACGGCTATCATCGGAACGCGCGCCGCGATGCAAGCGGCACAGGAAACATTTATCTCCAGCACCTATTGGACCGAAGCTGTTGGCCCGGCTGCCGCACTGGCGACCCTGAACCGCATGAAAGAAACTAATCTGGCAACAGAATTGGAATTACGGGGACAGGAACTTCGTAGTGGAATTCTGCCGATCGCGGAACAGTACCGAATTCCTCTCAACTTGCTCGGCCACTCCCCTATCACCCACTTCCAATACAACCATCCCCAGGCTGCGGAAATCCAGACCTACATTACGATTCGGATGCTGGAAAGAGGAATTCTGGCGGGAGGAGGGTTCTATGCCTCACTGGCCCATACGTCAGCACACATCCAGCAATATTTGCAAGCTCTCAAGGAAATCTACGCTGACTTGCAGGAACCCATCGAACAACAGACCGTAGACCAGTTATTGAAAAGCCCCGTGAAGCATGGGGGATTCACCCGGTTGAATTAAATCTTATCCGAGATGAGTACCTAGAAATCCAGCGCCTGTTTCAAATCGGCGACTAGATCATCCGGGTGCTCGATTCCAATGGAGACGCGAATCGTTTTCTCGGTGATACCTGCTTCCCGGCGTGCTTCCAGGGTCATCGAAGCGTGGCTCATGGTTTCTGGATATTCCATTAACGACTCCACTCCTCCCAGTGATTCGGCGAGCAGGAAGAGTTTCGAGCGTTCAAAGACTTTCTCGGCCTCTGCGCGGCCCCCTTTAATATCAAAACTGAGCATCGCCCCGAACCCGTATTGCTGTTTGCGGGCAAGTTCATGCTGGGGATGACTTTTGAGCCCCGGGTAATAAACATGCTCTACATTGGGATGGGCAGCGAGCATTTCCGCAACGGCCTGAGCGGCTCGTTGATGGGCTTCCATTCTCGGCCCCAATGTTTTTACTCCACGTAATACCAACCAGGCATCAAACGGGGAACAACCCAGCCCTAAAGCATTGACAGTATACGCAACCTTTTCGGCGAGTTCTTTTTCACGAGTCACCACGCATCCTCCGACCACATCCGAATGACCATTCAAATACTTGGTCGTCGAATGCACAATCACATCGACCCCCAATTCAAACGGTCTCTGCAGATAGGGGGACATGAATGTGTTATCGGCAATCGTGATTAGATTCGACTTCTTAGCAAGAGTCGTGATTGCTTCAATGTCAACGAGATTCATCAGGGGATTACTGGGCGTCTCAATCCAGATGCAGCGCGTCTCCGAAGTGATTGCCGCTTCGACGCGTCCGGGTTCCCGCATTTTTACAAAGCTGAATTTCAATCCCATTCCGGTGAAGACATCGGCAAAAAGTCGATACGTCCCCCCGTAGATGTCGTCACCGGCGATAATATGATCTCCCGGTTTGAACAAATGCAGTGCCGCCACAATGGCCGACATTCCCGTGGAAGTCGCCCGGCACTGATAACCTCCCTCCAGGGAAGTGATATTCTCCTCCAATGCGGAGCGAGTCGGGTTACCGGAACGGGTATAATCGAATCCGCGATTCGTCGTCAGATTGTCCCAGGCAAATGTAGATGTCGGATAAATCGGAGTGGTGGCGGAATTATAAGCCGAATCTTTATCGACACCGGTATGAACAGCACGTGTTTCGAATTTCATTGGGAAACAATCCACCAGGAAAAGAAAGAGAAAGTGACTGACTTGCACTAGATCGGGAAAGACTGTCGACCATACAACGAAACGAAGTCTAAGATACTGGAGTCGCCCTCGAACCTATTGGCCCTGAGTGTACCGGTTTCGTGAGCACTCTCAAGTCCTTCGTACCAGTTCTATTCCTAAAACCCTCTGATGGGTCACATTGAACCTTAATTTACAGGCTAATGAACAACCACAACCGGGTTTCAGGAAGGTTCTTCTCAAGTGGAGAATACGAGGGATTCCTTATATCGATTACCCGGCCCTCAAAACGTCCGTTAACTTTTGGCATATTCAAACAGCGGTGTGGAGAGATATCGTTCGCCGGAATCGGGTAGGATCACCACAATCGTTTTTCCCTCGTTCTCGGGACGTTTGGCAAGTTTGAGAGCCGCCGCCATCGCCGCCCCGCAACTGATTCCACAGATAATCCCTTCTTCTTTAGCTAATCGGGGAGACATATCGAACGCTTCGTCATCGGTAACCGTCACGACTTCATCAACCAGACCGAGATCCAGAATATCCGGAACGAATCCAGCACCAATTCCCTGTATTCGATGTTTGCCCGGTTCACCTCCGGATAGGACTGGGCTTGTGGCCGGCTCAACGGCGACAACGTGCACGGGGTGCTTTTTCTCTTCTTTCAGATAACGAGCCACCCCCGTAATTGTCCCTCCAGTTCCGACTCCGGCAACAAATATGTCAACTTTGCCATCCGTATCGCGCCAGATCTCGGGCCCTGTGGTTTTGACATGAATCGCCGGGTTCGCTGGATTTTTGAACTGCTGCGGCATGTAGTAGTCAGGCTGTTCGGAAAGTTCTTCTGCCTTCTGAATGGCCCCTTTCATACCGTCCGCCCCAGGAGTCAAAACCAGTTCCGCTCCAAATGCCTTGAGCATCATGCGACGCTCCATCGACATGGTATCGGGCATCGTCAACGTGCATTTGTATCCCCGGGCCGCGCAGACGTAGGCCAGGGCAATTCCCGTGTTACCGCTGGTCGGTTCAACCACACGCATGCCGGGTTTCAGTTTACCAGACTGTTCCGCATCCCAGATCATGGCCGCACCGATCCGGCATTTCACACTATAGGCCGGATTACGCCCTTCAATTTTGGCCAGAATCGTGACCGGGATACCGGAGGCGATATGATTGATTTTGACTAGCGGGGTATTTCCAATGCTTTCCGAGTTATCATTGAAAATTGCCATCCGGGCCACTCCTTATTTGGGGGGAAAGTGGACAGCATCAACCGATGACGTCCATCTGTTATAAATCAGCTTGCCAATACAGCCGGTTTTGATAACGTCTGTATCGATCCATCCTAATCTGTGGTAACAACTTAAGTGCATTTTATGCGAAAGACGGGATTCTAGGCAACAGCACCTGGACCAGCCACGACAGGAATCGGGTGAGGGACCACAGATTCTAAGAATTTCTCATCGATATTATGGGAGTGGCTGAGTTCCTCCACCCGCTGGGCTGCCAACAGGAGGAAAGAGAGGCTGCCCCGAGAACGAGAAAGGAGGGACTAACATCGCCGGCGCCCTCACCGCTTCCCGGACGGGAATGCTGTCGAACAACCGCTGAATGGCGTTGTCAAATGTGACAATGGGACGGTTCACATTGCCGCGAACCTTCACACCAATAAAATCTCGCGAGGCAAAATTCACGACTTCATTCACAATGGGGAGCGGCAGATTATTTCGAGGTACCATCGAGTTGAAAATCAGATTCAACTGACCATCAAAACGAACCGTTCCCTGTCCATACATTCCAATAGCATCTCCCTGCAAACGGATACCGCTGAACCGAAACTGCTTTCGGGAAATATCGAACTCGGCGAATGCCGTTTTGAAGGCTGTTTTATCTTGTGGAATCAATCCTCCCAGTTCATTGAACATCTGCACGAAGACGGGAAGCTCATACAACGCCGCCGGACTAATCAGTATCTGGCCTTTTCCGGTAATCGTCGCCGGGTCATTCCCCTGCCCTCGCAATTCCATCCAACTGTTGACAACTCCCTTCAGATTATGTGTCCCGGGCAAATAAAGCCGGGCATATTCTTCCAGCAGCCCCCCCTCCATAATGATCTTTAGATTATAGATCGTCTCCTCTTCAATTAACGAATCCCCTTCGAGAGAAATCGTTCCCCCAATCGCTTTCGCCGTGACAGGATGAATTTTATTTCGATCAAGCTGAAAATGAACTGGTCGCGTCGGCTGCGGAACAGAACCAACCCATAACCGTCGATCCACCAGAAAATAGGGGCCTTCAATATCCGTTAACTGATAATCCCCCCACAGCTCGGCCGA
>JAGQQC010000024.1 GCA_020426395.1 Planctomycetaceae bacterium | reverse complement strand
GGTTGGGGATGTCCATCCAGAGTTCTTTGGTCAACGTTTTCATGTCGTTTTGCTTGTCCTGATGAAAAGGGAATGGGCTTTTCATCAAGGTAACAGAAAACGTATTGTTGATCCAATAACGATGGCGCTTAAGAAAAAAGCTAGGCTGCTTTCTTCCGGTTCACGCTTTTGCGGATGCCGCGGGAGGAGTCGCTGTTGAAGAAATTCAGGAAGAGTTTTCCCGTTTCGGTGGTGGCGACTTCGTGGGCGAGATCGGCGACCCGGTGGAAGGGCATGCCCGAGCGGTAGATCAGTTTGAAGAGTGTTTTCAGTTCCTGTCGTTCTTCGATACTGTAGTTTGCGCGTTTTAGCCCGACGCTATTGAGCCCGACGATGGAACCATCCCGGTCCGTCATCAGGTAGGGAGGAACATCCTGAACGACCTTGGCCAGCCCACTGACCATCGCCATGTCCCCAACGCGGACAAATTGATGGACTGCCGCGTTGCCGGAAATGATCGCCTTGTTCCCCACGGTCACATGTCCCCCCAGCAGCGCGCCGCTGACGAGAGTGACTTCGTTTCCGAGAATACAATCATGTCCGACGTGACTGTTCGTCATCAGATAGCAGTCGTTCCCGATGATGGTCGATTCACCATTGAGGACCGCTCGGTGAATGGTCACTCCTTCGCGAATGACGCAGTGATTGCCGATGACGCAGTAGGTCTCCTGCTTTTCGTACCGGTGATCTTGGGGGATGTCTCCGATGACGGCGTGAGAGTGAATCGAGCAGTTGGCCCCGATGGTGGTGTGACCCATGATGATGGCGGAAGGAGATATTTGGCAGCCAGGGCCGATTTGGACGGGGCCGTCGATGACAACGTGAGGGCCAATCTCGCAGGTGGGGTCAACCACGGCCAGAGAATCGATGACCGCAGTGGGGTGAACAGCCATGTTGTTTTCACATTCTATCGTGCATCCGTCACGATCGGTGAGGTTTCCGGGGGCTCCGGAGTGTGAGGCGAGGTATGAGGGAGCGGTTATCAGCAAATGGAGAGTAACCGGCTAGTTTTTGTAAGTCTCGACAAATGTGGGTTGGAAGTCAACATGCGATTTCCCCCTTTATCGAAAGTTGTAGGAAGGCTGGTGACACGACTATCCTGCCAAACCGGCCTGGATGTCTCCAAAAGTGTCTCGTGCAGTCCAGATTCTGACTGCTGAAAGCGTTAGTCCAGGAACGCTGGTTTGGGCCGGTTTCTCCGCTGGAAATCCGCTTCGGACGGGGGGGAGCTACTACTTTCGTCCAGGGAATTGTGGTATTATTAGGGTGAGATAAACTACTCTTACAGGACCATCTATGAACGCTGACGATTTTGTGAAAAAAGAGCTGAACCGCCGTAAGTTTCTGCAGTCCAGTGCCCGGAATGCAGCCGGAATGGCTGCCGGAATGTTCGCCGTGGGGCTGAGCGCGAAGCAGACTCGGGCGGCAGCGAATGAAAAAGTCACTTTGGCCGGAATTGGAGTTCGGGGTCAGGGCCGATTTCTTACTTCCAGCATGGCCGGGTTTGCTGATGTCGATGTGGCGACGATCTGCGATGTCGATGAAAATATTCTTCCCGCCACTGCTACTGCAATCGAGCAGGCTCAAGGGTTCTCACCAGCTTTTGAAACTGATTTCCGACGGGTGTTGGATGACCCCAAGATTGATGGTGTGGTTATCGCGACTCCGGATCACTGGCATGCGATCATTGCGATCATGGCCTGTCAGGCGGGTAAGGATGTTTATGTCGAAAAGCCCGTTTCACACAATCTTATCGAAGGAACCCGCATCGTCGAAGCTGCCCGTCATTATGATCGGGTGGTGCAGTCAGGAATTCATCAGCGAAGCGGGTCTCACTTTCAATCCGCGATTGAATTCGTACAAAGTGGAAAGCTGGGAAAAGTTCACCTGGCTAAAGCGTGGACGATCCATCATCGAAAAAACATCGGTCATACAAAAGATGCTCCGGTTCCAAGTGGGATTAATTATGACCTTTGGTTGGGGCCCGCTGCCGAGCGTCCCTTTAATCCAAACCGGTTCCATTACAATTGGCACTGGTTCTGGGATTACGGTACGGGTGAGATGGGGAACTGGGGCGTTCACATGCTCGACATCGCCCGTTGGGGATTGGGAGTCGATCTCCCGACCTCAGTTTCTTCCAGTGGCGGAAAATACTATTTCGACGATGACCAGGAAACCCCCGATACCCAGGTGGTCACTTACGAATATCCGGAAGCGACCTTGATGTGGGAGCATCGTCTCTGGACCGCTCATGGTTTGGAAGGACGAAGCGCCGCTGCCGCATTCTATGGTGATCAGGGAACCTTGGTTGTTGATCGAAGTGGCTGGAAAGTTTACGACCAGGAAGAGGGCCCCTCTTCCGATACGAGCGAGCAGGCCCGGACTCATCACCGTAACTTCATCGACTGTATCAAGTCCCGGAACAAACCGACCTCCGATATTGAAATCGGCCATTTTTCCTCGGCGTTATGCCACTTGGGGAACGTCTCCTATCGCTTGGGACGGGAGATTCAGTTCGACCCCACGACACAAACTTGTGGAAACGACATCGAAGCGAACGCCCTCCTGGGACGTGAATACCGCAAAGGCTGGGAACTTCCCACGATTGGTTAATCCCTCCTGCCGGTCTCGCTTTTTTGAGATACTCTTACATGACATCTATTGATTGGACTCCATCTATGCTGCCACGTTTGCTGTTTTCATTTGTACTCATCGTTCTCTGTTCCGTCTTCATTTCCAGCGAAGTTGTTGCCGGCGAGTTTGCCTGGAATGACGACACCGAAAAAGCAGAACTTACATTGACCTACGATGATAAACCGGTCATTCGATATATGTATGCCTACGATACTTCAGACGATACTCGGGCACACGAGACGTACAAAGTCTATCACCACGTATTCGGACCAGATTCCGGTGAGCAGATCACCAAGGGACCGCATGGACAATACACCCACCACCGGGGGATGTATGTTGGTTGGAATAAAACCCGCGCCGGAGACAAAACATACGATTTCTGGCACTGTAAAGATGGGGCGCATTCACGGCACGCCAAAGTGTTGAAGCTTGAAGCGAACGACAAGTCTGCCACGATGACGACCGAGATCCACTGGAATGCGGAAGATGGCAAGCCGGTTGTCAAAGAAGAGCGAACGGTGACGGTCACTGCTGTTGAGCTGGAAAACGGGAAATCCTGGCAGATTGACTGGTCGACAAAACTGGCCAGTCAAATGGGGGATTTAATTCTGGAAGGGGACCGACAACACGCTGGCTTCCAGTATCGCGCTGCTCAAGCTGTTGCCGAAGCGGAAAGTGCCCGGTATGTTCGTCCTGAGGGTTTTCCACAAGAGCCGGATGCCCATCAAGTAGATGACTCTGGAAATCCTCCCCGGCATATCGATCTCAACTGGTTCGCCATGACTTACCCGTTGGGAGAGAGCCAATACACCGTTGAGTATTTTGAAGCTCACGGCCAGCCTCATCCTTCTCTCTATTCCGAACGTCCTTATGGTCGCTTTGGCGCTTACTACCGGACAGAAGTTAAGGCGGATCAACCTCTCGAAATGAAATATCGCTTATTCGTTTCGGAAGGAGAAACACCGACCCAGGGGCAGATTCAGGCCCGCTACAACGCATACGTCGGTCAATAACTGAGAATGCTCACCCTTCCGGAAGGAGAGGGAAGATGAAGGTCGTTGTTCTCGGTGCCAGTACCAACCGGAGCAAATTCGGGAATAAGGCGGTCCGCTCGTACCAAAAATTCGGAGCGACCGTCTTCCCGGTGAATCCGAGTGCAACGGAAATTGAAGGGGTACCCGCTTACTCCTCTCTCACTGCCCTACCGGAAACCGAGATCAACAGGTTACTCGTTTATCTACCTCCCTCGGTGGGCATCACATTGCTTGCTGAGATGCAACAGCTCAATCCAGAAGAAATCTGGTTTAACCCCGGAAGCGAAAGCGCTCAATTACTCGAACAGGCTGACGAATTGGGGCTCAACGTGATCACGGGATGTAGTATCGTCGCGATTGGGCACTCACCAGCGATGTTCTCGGATGAATAAATATCCCAGATTAAAAATGAGCGATCCTGGATTATTCCAGAATCTCAGAAATCTCCACCGCTCGGTGTTCCTTAGCCGATTGATAGGCGGCTTCCACGAGAGCCATCGTTTGCAGGTTCTCGCGGCCATTCAGTGGGCAGGGTTCGCCGGTTATCAGTGAATGGAGTAACTCGGCCATCGGACCAACGAAGGCATCGGGAAACCAGACTTCCTGCCAGCGGGGGCGTTGCCATTCGTGCGGGTTCGACGCGGTGAGATAATCAATGGTGCTCGGTGTCCGTTCTGGGTACTTTGGCCAACCAATCGTGCCTCGGGCAAGGCCCTCCGTTCCTTCTATTCTCCAGTTTATTCCGATTGCTTCTTGCATCGCGGCCTGGATTAGTTCGTTGTTCGGTCCCGCCCAAACATCATCCCAACTCGTCGCGCGCAGGCCGTTTTCGTATTCCAAAATGTAGAGGCAAATGCCGTCTTCATGCTCGAACTGCTTTGCCGTCCGGGGGTCGGGCCGAACAGAAGCATAAATCCTCTGGGGAGTGCCAAACCAATATCGGAAGGTGTCCAGGTGATGAATGCTCATGATCCGTAACGTTAACCAGCCCAACCGCTGTTGCCACGGCATCCAGTGCGGGATCGCCCGCATATCGATCGTTGCCAGAACCGGATCGCCGAAAACGCCTCGATTAAGCAGCGATTTGGCGGCTCGTACGGAGTGATCAAATCGCATGTTCTGGTTAACGGCCAGGGTGACACCGGCGTTCTCGCAAAGGTCTACGATCTGGCACGCTTCCCGGTAGTTCATGCCCAACGGTTTTTGTGCCAGGATGCCCTTGATGTGGGGGTGTCGCACCGCCGCGGCAATGACCTCCAGTTGAATATCCGGGGGGACTGCGATATCAATTACTTCCAGTCGTTCGTCGCTGAGTAATTGCTCATAATTTTCATGGACGATCGGAATTTGATGACGTGCGGCGACTTCATTCGCTCGCGTTTGATTTCGGGAGCAAATCGCGAGCGGCGTTAACCCAGCTTGCTTATAAGCGACAAGATGACAATCCGCCATGATGAACCCAGCCCCAATACAGCCAACCGTGGGCAAGTCTCCTTGCGGAAGACGAACCAGGTAATCCGTTTCGGACATGGATAAATCGGCGGCGTGCATTGTTCCCAGACGTTATTCTGTAGCCAGTTTAAGTTCGATACCACTCAAGACGGGTTTCCGATCACTGGTTGATTCCAGTTCGATCTTGAGACGGGATGAAATCGGCACATCGGAAAATTCCTTCACCAGTACTTTCCGAACGCCATCGGTCTCCGCAAGGATGTCGAAGTTCTCCTGCTTCAGCTCGTCTTGCATCTTGATGTTGAACTTCCTGTCTCCGATGGCCGTTTCTTCATCCGGTTCCGCGAAGTAAAGTCGCACTGTGTAGGGATGTTTTTCCGGCTCGGTGACCCGGGCCAATTCCGCGAGTGATTCTTCTTCCAGTTCGATATAAAGTCTGGGGGAACCTGATTTTTCGCCCGGTTTCCCTCCTTCAGCAGCAATCGAGTGCCGTTCGCCTTTTCCTTTGATCATGAAGGCCAGGGCATTACCCGGTTTCCAGCCATCGCGATTCACGATTTCTTCAATCAATGTAGAAAGATCGGGGGTGCGTTGGGCTTCCGTATGGTCATCTGCAGTCCACGGTTCGATTTTCCATTCGACAGAATTTTCCGTGCGAGCACGCTCTGAAATATTTTTAAGCTTAGTGCTGTAGATGGCCGCATCATCCGTTGCTTCTCCCCAGATCGTGACTTGGGTTTCTTCCTCCTTGGTTTTCGCCGCAGTGAATTGAATCCAGGCGGATTTGACTTTGGCTCCTTTGGGGAGGGGAATCGAACTGAACCGAACCGCTGCAGTGTGCCCCGAGGCTGACGCGGGATAGAACCGGGCATTGATCACACTCATTTCCCCTTCAGGTGCTTCACTCGCATCATCAGCGGAACTTAAGGCTGGAAATCCAAATTCCATCTGATCCATCGCCGTCGGTTTGACGGTTAAGTCAATCTGACTGGCCCCTTCTACCCCGGAGGAAGCCACCCATTTATGGTTCATCCCCTGATATCGCGAGGAATGATCGAGGAAGTAATCTGCTTCGCCGCTGATATTAATGGTAAGCGATGGAGAAGGGCCTCCGACTTCCGGATAATCCAGCCATAACGTTCCTTCCTCATCACGGCGGTCTCCGGGAGCCCCGAAGTTAATCCCGACGGCTCGCACGAGATCTCCATCATAAGCCATATCGTTGTGGGTCCAGATTTCGAGGTCGGGCATGTGCACCATGGCCAGCGAAGTCTGGTTCTGGAAGGAACAGGTACAGGTTCGGGTATAGTCCGGGGCATTGAGGACCCCTTCCGCAGCGACGAGGTTACTTGTACACCCCGATTTGAACCCGCCGAAGTGCCCTGTTCCACCATCATTGGTAAGATCATAAAACGCCGCAGACGAAGAACGAAACGTGAGCATCGACTCGCAAGCAATCGGGTAGTTACACCCTTTGGTAGAGACATAACTCCACGGTGATTCTTTACCCGTGATCGGATCAGTCCGCATCAACGATTGTCCGGTGAGCAAACTGTAAAACTGGCCGCCAGTGATCAGTTTGTCGCCGTGCAGGATGGGAGGCGTACTGTAAGAAATGCCTTCATTCCAGAGGATCTCTCCGGTCTCGGCATCATACGCGATGATTTTCCGACCATCTTCGTCGCGTACCGTGTCATTTGAGGGCCGAGTTGATTGAATCAGAATTCGATGTTCGTCCGAGTAACCGAGCCAGGTTCCAAACAGATCTTTAGAACTTTGCCAGACCACCTCACCCGTTTCAATGTTGTAAGCGGTTAGTGAGTAACTATCCGGGTTCACTTTGCCTCGACGGGCCAGTTGTTGTTCCACGTTCGGTGGAAGCTTATCTAGCACGTAGAGTAAATTTCGTCCGGCACAGATCGCGTTGTGGATGAAACTGTGATTCGCTGTCACCTGCCACTTTGCTTGCCCCGTGTGACGATCCAGGACCACCAATCCCCGGCTGGCAGATTTATCATAATCGACGAACCGGAATTTGCTTTTCGCTTGGTCAGTGGTATCAATCGGCAATTCCATACGAGTGCTGTATCGGGCAAAGCCGAGTCCGCCAATCAGATTGTCTCCCGCCACACCGATATAACCCCAGGCGGGAACTGGTTCCGTCTTCTCGCCCACTTCCAATTCCGGAAGATCGATCATTGTCACATCTTCACCAGTGACCGCATCGAGAACCCGGCATTGATTTTTTTGCAGGACATAGACGAAGTCTTCCGTCGCGATGAAGTTGGTCCCCCGGGCGTTTGCCCCCGGAATGTGTACCTGGTTGTATTCAATACTCAGCGGAGTGTCTTTGTAAGTCTGGTCGAAGAACAGCCCTTCTGAACCTGTTTCTTTCAATTTGCGTTGCCAGAGTACTCGGCCGGTATAAACATCTCTGGCGCTCAATACATCCATTCCTTCAATGAAGAGTCGCCCACCGATGATCTGTTCTGGAGGTCCGTGACCATGTCGCGGCAGGACGTCCATATTGGAGCTTCCACCGAACCAGAGAATTCCCATCGGCAGTTTGACGCGGGATTCATTCGATTTCACCGTGTTTTCAATGCTGCCGTACTGGTGTGTCCAGGTTCCCGCTCCCGGAAGTTGACCTACGCGCGTGACGACCAAGCTGGAGTCCACCGGTTCAAATTCCGCTTTTTCCAACGCTCCCTCAAATTGTCGGGCTCGAAGTTGTGTTGTCAGTGCTTGTTGATCCTGGGCAGTCACGCACCAGACTTTTCCACCGTAGGGGCGAACTCCTTCATAGAGATCGGCGATCAGTTCCGCTTCGCCTTCAATAGTCGATTCGTAGCCGAGTGCAGAGGCGTCGTTAATGATTGTCATGCTGGAGAGATAGACGGGCAGGGTATAATCCTGATTCAAGACCCCCGGAAGAAAGGCAACGGGATGTGATCCAGGTTCTGCATCCGGATCGACGGCATCGAAGTTCCGACGCCACTCAGCAACTTTATCGCGGTCAGCGTCCAGCACGATCCATTTGAGTTTTGATTCAGCAATCACCCCTTTTAATAGCTCGCCATCTCCAATGCCGACGAAGACCCCGTAGGATCCTTCCGGGGAAACATTCTTCAGGATTTCTTTCGCAGCGGTTTTTGATTCTTCCGAGGCTTCTGGAAACGTCTGGTTGGTGGCGATTTCCTGAACCCCTTCCGTTTCCGTGGCTGAGAAGACCAGAAGTTTTCCGTCTTCAGTACTGGCAATCAAACGGTCGTCCGCGGCGATCAGTCGGGCGACGGTGCCTTCGATGTTGATCGTCTGGATTTTTTCAGGCGCCTGGGATTCATCCTCAGGCATCTTCCAAACGGTAATCTCTCCCTTACCTCCAGCGTAGAGACAGGAACCGGCTTGAATCAAATCACCATTAGCATCAGCTTCAACTTTCCAGACCTCCGTTTTGGGATCGTCATAGTTGTGACGAGCGAGTGCATCTCCCGAATAAATAAAACCAGTTTTGCTGAGAACGGGTTGTTTACCGCGGAGTTCATCTCGTCGACGTCCGGAAGGGAGTTTGAACCAACTGTATTCGTCATCCCGTTCATGTCCCCACATCGCATGATCATTCGCGAAGACAAAAGACCCGCCTGATTTGCCGTAATCGGCCAGATGGAAGTATTGCAGCTTACCGGTTTCCCGTTCGAGCGCCGCTGGAATGGAGCGGCCTCCCGGAATGAAAAGTTGTTTCGAGTTGACCGCCAGATGCCCTTGTGGCGCGATCCCGGCAAAAGCGGGGTAGTGGTGGGGTTGATCGATGAAGAGCGCACTCGTGTTATCGTTCACCCAAACTGGTTTGCCCGTCTCTGCCTCCAATGCGTAGATGAACGTTCCCATAAAAGGCCAGATACTCGTGGCGAAATAAACGGTACCGTTATCGACCACCGCCGCTCCGCGCGCGGGCCAGGTGGAGATAAGCCGTTCGTTACCCAGAATTTTTCGATCCGATGGACCGCCGCGAAACTTCCAGACAACAGCGCCCGAGTTTACGTCCAGGCAATACAGGTAACCGTCATCACTGACGACATACGCTTTGCCGTTCGCACAGGCGGCGGGATAGCGGATGGGTCCGTCCGCATAAAACCGCCAGCGTTCTTCCCCGGTTTTGACATCGAGTGCGAGTACCTTGTCGGTGTCATTAAACGAAAGCAGCATCAACCCGTTCACCACAACCGGTTCCAACTGGCGGTCGTATTTCATCAGGTCCCGGTTGAGAGGATCGTCCCAGACTGGTTTGCGTTTTCCGAAGTTGACTGTCCAAGCGGGAGCCAAATTTTCGGGAAGCTCTTGGGGAGAGACGCCCGAACGACCGGCATCGTACCGCCACATGGGCCAGTCCGCGGCTGTAACGGTTTCTGCCAAACAGGTCAGGAAAGTCAGACCGACGATCGCAAGACGGAAGGTTGAGGTCAGGTTCATCATATTTTTGGTGGTTGCAATTTATTAGAGGGGGAGTCGTCAGGGTGGGTTTATACATCCATGCTTCTTGATGAATGTACAAATTTGAACTGATAGGCTGGAGCAAACGGCCAGATGATCTTACTCCCAATCATAGCATCTCTTCCAACCGGGGAAAAACAGAGAATCGGGAAGCCAGGGGGCAATCCGCACAACATTTACGGAAAATTCAACTTACCTATATTAGGTTCCGCGGACGGAATCGTGAATCCCGGGAACATCGTTCAAGCGTCTGTGCAACCGCCTGTCCTGACTGGAGAATCGGATCGATTCTGGTTAGGATGAACACCCGCTGTTCATGTCTGTATACACATCCTGCCTTGTTTATTGCATTTACCCATGCAGCCAGAGTCTGGAGATTTAATATGAGTAAGTGGCCCATTGGGGTCTTCACCTCAATCGATGCCGGATTAGGAGTGCGGTTGGAAGTTGCCGAAGAACTCGACATTCCGACTGTTCAAATTCATGCTCCCCACGCCGGAAACCGCACCGAAGCCGCCGCAACTGCCTTTCTGGAAAAATGCAAAGCGGCCGGGATTTCCGTGACTGCCGTCTTCGGTGGGTTCGAAGGAGAAAGTTACGCCGACATCCCGACGACTGTCGCCACGGTTGGTCTCGTCCCTCCGGAAACCCAGGCGGCCCGCGCTCAGGAAATGAAAGAGATCTCCGACTTCGCCAAACTGCTCGGTTGCGATACGGTTGCGCTGCACATCGGTTTTGTTCCCGAAGACCGCGACTCTGCCGAGTATAAACAGATCGTCGACTGCACCCGGGATCTGCTCGACCACGTTAAAGCGAACGGTCAGCAATTGAACCTGGAAACGGGTCAGGAAACAGCCGACCATCTTCTCGAATTCATCCACGATGTCGATCGGGACAACCTGTTCATCAACTTCGACCCGGCCAACATGATCCTGTACGGTACGGGCGACCCGATTGACGCTCTCAAGAAAGTGGCCAAGTACGTCCGCAGCGTCCACTGCAAAGATGCCACCTGGGCTGCCGACGGAGAACGGGGGAAGTCCTGGGGCCGCGAAGTCCCCTTCGGCACCGGCGACATCAACGCCGAACTCTACCTGCAAACCCTCAAAGAAATCGGCTACGACGGCCCGCTGACGATCGAACGGGAAATCCCCGAAGAACCGACCCAGCAGAAAAAAGACATCGGCCAGGCCGTGGCAACGATCAATGAACTGAAAGCGAAGATTGGTTAACAGCCGATTCTCAACAACAAGCAAACGAAAGCTCCCTGCTCTCGATGCGAAGCATCGGGGTGGGGAGTTTTTTTGGTCTTCGTTTGATTATCGGTAGTGATGTTCTATGATTCGATCATTTCTAAGAGTACGTTTACAAATTCATTTGAGACTGATTGATGCACCTGATCGACACCCATTGCCATCTTGATGAAGAAGCCTTTACCACCGATATGCGGGAGGTGATTGAGCGCGCGATTGCAAACGATGTCGGGACAATCTTCACGATTGGGATCACGGCGGAGAGTTGTCAGCGGGCGGTGGAGATTGCATCAGAATTAGAGGCGGTCAAGGCGATTGTCGGGGTGCAGCCGAATTATGTGTCGCAGCTTAAGGATGGGGATTGGGAGAAGATCGTCGAGTTGATGCGGCATCCGGAGGTGATCGGGATCGGGGAGACGGGGCTCGATAAGTATTGGGATTATGCCCCGCTCGATCTCCAGCAGGAATATTTCGATAAGCATCTGCAGTTATCGAAGGAACTGGATCTCCCCTTCGTCGTCCATTGCCGGGAGGCGGAACCGGAGATTGTGGAGCAGTTGCGGACGTTTACCGGGTCGGAGAAGTTACGGGGGATCATGCATTCGTTCTGTGGGAATGAAGAGACGTTGACCGCCTGTCTCGACATGGGGATGCATATGTCGTTCTCCGGAATGCTGACTTACAAGAAGAACGATGATCTCCGGTTCGTCGCGAAACAGGTCCCGCTCGACCGGTTACTCATCGAAACAGACGCCCCCTATCTCGCCCCCGTCCCCAACCGGGGCAAACGGAACGAACCCGCCTTCGTGAAACATACCTGTTCGGTCCTGGCGGAGATTCATAACAAAACGACGGAAGAGATGGCAGAGATCACGACCCGCAACGCCCGGGAATTGTTTCGGTTGGGATAAGAGCCACGAAACAGACGAAACAATCGAAAAAGAGAGGTGGGTAGCCCAGACAATCACGAAGTGTTGTCTGGGTGCCGAAGGCACGAGCGGGAGTTGTATGGTTTGAGGTGTGAGGTATTTCGTGTGCTGAAACAAATCTCTGTCCGCTTGTCGCTGCGCTACCCAGACAACTCTACGAGATTGTCTGGGCTACCCTTTACGGTTTTCCCCGGCAATAACTAACTGTCAACTCGGTTTGTAATTGCTACAAGGAACTACGTGGTGATTCGCTTTTCGGGTTAGGTAAATTGCTTCGCGCGCGGGGGACCTTGACGGTTATTTGTTTCACGCAGGTTTCACGGGCGGTCTTTCTTTTCGTTGTACACCCGGAAAAGTTTTCCTCGTTTATGCAAGTGGACGGACCTCCCGGCTTTTGAGAGTGGAGGACTGACTAAACGTCCCACACCCGTTTCGATTCACGTAGAATTAGGGCGGTCCGGCTCAGGTCTCTAGAGGAACCTGCCAGAGGTTTCAGGATGGAGAACCGGCTCAAAAGGATTTGTGTGGCCCGAGCCCTTACCTATGACTCATCGGCGAAGTCGATCTTCGCCCATCGGAAGAGTAGACGCTCTTGCTGGCCAAGGCGTCCCCCCTCAGTGAACCTGTTCCGATAGATCAAACAGACCGCGAGCCATGTTACCACAAATCCTGCCAACACGATCTCACCTTGTCTCCCCTCGTTCTGCGCGTATCAATAAACGTTGGACGAGCTTCCTGTTTATCCCTGTCCTGTTCCTGCTGTTAGGGTCAACCCTTCCCGCGGAAGAAGCCGGGAATAAAGCGGAAGAGGAACGTCTGCGGCGTTCGACCGCTGTAGCGCTCAACTACTGCCGCGCTTCGTTTCATCGCATCCAGAAATACCCGACGCCCCAGGTGTTGATGGAAGAACGGGATAACATTCTCAGTAACCTCAACCTGAATGAAATTGATGACGAGGAGATCATCCGGCTTTACACCGGCGTGCTGCAGGAAATCAACAGCATGGAATTGGCCGACCGGGAACGGGTTATTCTGAAAGATAAACATTCCCAGGCGCTGAACGAAAAGCTCTGGGGGCGGTCACTGCAACTGGCGGCCAACTTCGCGACGGCGAATATGGTCGGCATGGTTCAAACTGGGGCAGCGGGCTGGTGGGACTACCGGACGTTTGACTGGCAGCGCGATCTCGATCTGTGGAAACTCGACAAGGACCGCATGAGCGGGATTTATGACAAGTCGACCAGTTTCCTCGATACCTTCTGGAAACTGACCCGCAAGCGGAATATCCCCGATAACTGGCTCGTTCGCAGCAGCGATCTCGATTCGCTCGAAGATGCGATGAAGGAGAAGGATCCACAGATCCGGCTTCGCGTGCTCAAGCGGATGGAACGGTTCATGGAATATTATCCGCCGTACATCTATTACGTCGCGCGGACGGAACAGGAACTTGGTCAACTGTTTGCCGCCAATCAGACTTATACGAAACTGAACCAACTGTGCGCGGGGCATTTCCGCCGAGATGAAATGCTGGCGACCGGCCTCGCGAATATGGCACTCATTCAGGCTTACCTGAAACAACCCTCTGCCGTGGAGACCGCCCAACTGGCGATGGAGAAATCGACCGACGTCTGGCAGGTGAACTTGGTCTGTGCCCGGATTTTCTCCGAAAACCAGCAGTACGATGCGGCAGAAGAATCGCTGCTGCGAAACCTCGATGTCGGGTTGGAGGAACCGCAGAGTCGGGTTGGTCTGCTGACGATGTATTACCAATCTGGCAACACGAAGAAAATGTTGGCACAACTGCAAAATCCGAAGGTGCTCGCCTCTGTTCCTCCACCAGTCTTATTGCAATGTTCGGCGCTGTTCGATGCCCGTGAGTTCCCACCGCAGTTACGTCAACAACTGGCGAATTCGATCCGCGTTGAACCTCAATTAGGATTCGGGGCAGATGACCTGGTTATTGTTGCCAGTCCGGAGTGGAATTTCGAGACGTCCGAAGTCGTTCTGCAAGTTGGTCAGCACCGCTGGAACGATCCGTTTCTTGTCCGTCGTGAAAAGCACGTCGAACTTCGTTTTCCGGGTGTCGTCGAATGGGGTACACCGCTCCAGGGACAGGCAACAACTGCCCCCGTGGCGATTGGTCTACGATATGCCGGTATGCCGACTTTTCAGTTGACGATGCTGCCGAATCAAGTGGTGAATCCGAACACAGGGCGAGGTTTCGGCTTGGGCAACGATTCACGCGGGGAAAGTTCGGCCCTGCTATTGGCGACCGTTGAAATGAACCAGATGAAGTTGCCGCTCAACAATCCACTGCTCAGTTGGCAGGGAGAAGGTGTGCTACCGGTGCGACGGACAGAAACTATTCCGCAAAGCAATCCGATTCTTACTCAGCAGGAAGAGCAAAACAAACCACTTCCGGAAGTGGCCGTCCCGGAACCAGAACAGGAAACGGTTCCCGAAACACTTCCAGTTAAGCTGGATCCGTTTGGAAATGGGGTGAAACAGCAACCTGTTTCCTTACCCAAATATGAACCGGAACCAGTTGAAGAACTGCCTGAGTATCCCTCCAGTGAGAAAGAGGATACCGATCCCTTCAGCTCGAATGATACGGAGGGGGAGACCAAGTTGAATAAACGAATGCGGAAATTTATTCCGAAGACCCCGGCATTCCTTAAAGGATTTATCTCGGCTGAGGCCTCAAACAGTGAATTCTGATCGAACATTTTTAACCTGCAGTTGAACCCCATTGCGGACAGGTTTCCACACGAGTTATAGTAAGGCATTCTGCTCCCCTCAGTATGCCGTACTTATAGCTCGTTTTTTTGCGCCCTCCCACTGGGACTTCTGAATGACCTCGACTGATTCTGCGTTAACTCCTTTTCTAAGTCTTTCCCGTGACGATTTGATCCTCTGGTTGAAGGATGTGGGAGTACCTGCGTACCGCGGAAACCAGATTTGGAGCTGGGTTCATCAGAATTGTGCGAGTTCATTCGACGAGATGTCCAATTTGCCTCAAGAGTTACGTGATCGGTTGAAGTCGAGTTTCACCCTTTTCCAGATGGAACCCCTCAAACATCAGAAAGCGAAAGACAATACTGAGAAGCTCTTGTTGCGATTGCGCGATGGGGAAGAAATCGAATGTGTGCTGATGCGGGAAACGAATCGACGGACTATTTGCATCAGTACTCAGGTCGGTTGTGCAATGGGTTGTACCTTCTGCGCAAGCGGATTGTTGGGGTTGAATCGCAATCTGGCCAAAGCGGAAATTCTCGAACAGATCTATCGTCTAGACCGACTGCTGAAAGCGGATGAGCGTTTGACGAACATCGTCGTGATGGGGATTGGAGAACCACTGGCTAATTTGAAGGAATTGCTTCCCGCGTTGAGCACGGTGCATGCTGAAGAAGGAATGAATCTGGGGGTCCGACGGGTTACGATTTCAACCGTTGGACTGCCGGGTAAAATTGAAGAACTCGCGGACACCGGGTTGCCTTATAATCTGGCGATCTCACTACATGCCCCGAACGATTCGCTACGAACTGAGATTGTCCCGGTCAATAAAAACATTGGGGTTGAAAAGCTGCTGGCCGCTGCGGACTTATATTTCGAGAAGACGGGGCGCCGGGTCTCGTATGAATATATCCTCCTGGGATCCATCAACGATCGTCCGGTCCATGCGCAGCAACTCGCCGCGCTAATGAAAGGTCGCAACGCTCACGTCAATTTGATCCCGATGAACGATGTTGCTGAACTGCCGTTCCACTCGCCTTCTGCTCCGCGCACGAAGGAATTTGAGCGACTGTTGAAAGAGGCGGGGGTCAATGCGACTGTTCGCAAACGAAAAGGGGCCGATATTGATGCCGCCTGCGGGCAACTTCGACTGAATGAGCAAAAACAAAAAGCGGACGGGGCACAAATTGTGACCTTAAAGACCTGAGTATCCTGCGTTCGAGCCGCTTCATCCGCGATACCCCGATTCTCCCTCATTTCGGCTCAACTGACAAAATACTCTCTGTCGATAGCTTCTATACGTTGTCACCGGATAACCGACGATACTTTGCGCGCAAAGCAGAACCTACACCAAACCAGGTTGTGGTTGTTCTAGATGTGTGTTTTAGGGTCGATTAAACCCATCGCGGGTTTTAGGGCCCCTTCCATATAGAGGTGTGAGATGTTTGATGATCCCCAGTTTATGAAAGCGATTCACGATGCCCTGCACGAAGTTCTGGTGTGGGTTGGCTTCGGGACGCTCGTCGGTTTGTCTGCCAAGGCGATCATGCCAGGACGCGATCCGGGGGGAGCTGTGACGACGACATTAATGGGAATCGGGGGAAGTGTCGTTGGTTGTGGAAGCCTGATGTTCTTCACGGACATGCCACGTATTTCTCCCATCAGTGGCTTCGGCTTTGTTGCTGCTACGCTGGGAGCATTCATGCTTCTCTTCTTCTACCGGCTGATGGCTGGGACTTTCTTCACTGAGGCAGAAGACGACGATCGATTCATTCACCGTACGTTCCGCCGCCGTCGTCGTCGTAAACTGGTCGATGAGAGCTAAATCACTTGCAGGTTAGGCCCCGCTCGATTCAGTCCATCGGAATTCCAACGCCGAGCGTTGACAGTCACGGAGACGCTCCGTACATTCTTCATTGCATCAGCTACTGGCTGGAGCATTCATGCGTCCCCGTGGTCTAATGGATATGACGTCGGCCTCCGGAGCCGAAGGTTGCAGGTTCGACTCCTGCCGGGGATATTTCTACTCCATCGCTCTGCCTTGAACGGCTCTCAATATGGCCGACTCTTTCGATTCAATGCTGACTGCGGAGCAACGACGCCAACTGGAAACGTTCGATTTTCCCTACCTGACTGCTGAATTGTCCGGTATCGGTGGCGTATTAAAACGAGAACCGGAAGACTTTCTCGTTGAAGAACTTCCCGTGTATGAACCTTCTGGTTCCGGTGAGCATTTATTTCTCTGGATCGAAAAACGGGATCTTACTGGGCCCGCACTCATTCAACATCTTAGTCACGTGTTACAGGTTGATGCGCAATCCATCGGAATGGCGGGGATAAAAGATCGCTTTGCCATCACCCGTCAATTCATCTCTGTACCCGTGACATGCGAACCACTGGTGATGCAAGCGGAGACGGAGCAGGTCAAAATACTTCACCAGTCCCGCCATCAGAACAAACTGAAAACAGGGCACCTTCTCGGTAACCGTTTTTCGATTTTGTTACGAGATGTTTGCCCGGAAACGCACGAAAGGGCGAACCGAATACGCGATGAAATATCGCGGTTCGGTTTTCCGAATTATTTTGGTCCACAACGGTTCGGGCATGATGGTGAAACAGTGCTGTATGGATTGAAAACACTTTCACTACCTGCACGGCGCGTGCGTGGTAAACGAGCCCGGTTTGAACTTTCTGCTGTGCAATCCTGGTTATTCAATCTGGCACTGGCTGAGCGAATCGACGATCAGCTTTTGCATACAGTTCTTCCAGGTGATGTGATGCAGGTCCGGAAATCGGGAGGCCCCTTTTTGGCCGAAGAAATTGTCCGCGAGCAGGAACGTCTGAACGAGGGGGAAATAGTCGTTTCTGGCCCAATTTATGGCCCGAAAATGAAGATGCCTCAAGGAGAAGTGCTGGAACGTGAAGAACGAATTCTCGATGCGGCTGGGCTAGCTCGGGATGCCTTTCTTCGCCATCGGAAGTTGTGTGCAGGAACGCGCCGAGCATATACCATTATTCCCGACAGGATTGACATCCAAACGGAAGAGAACGGACTGCGGTTTGAATTTGAGCTGCCTTCCGGTTGTTACGCAACGACGTTACTGCGGGAATTTATGAAATCCTCTCCAGATGTGGACGAGTTATGAGTCTTGCCAGAGAGAATTGACCCCCCACCCGCAATAGGCGCACCCAATCAGCAGGAAGATGACCGAAATCGGATTCAGCGCTCCAACGCCAAGGGGAGTCATCGATAATAGAGAGATCAACGCCATCATGCCACCGAAGAAGATTGCCACATGTCTGATGTAATTATCGAATAGATCCTCAAGCTCAGGAGGCCGACGATGGCGACGTTGGCGGCGAGGTCGCGGGCGTAGTTTTTCTCGCTCTGCAGTACGACGTCGCTTGGGCAGGCGATTTTCAAGCTGTTCACCTTCCGCAGAGCTTCTTCGGCGAGGACGTTCAGCTGAAGTTCGCCGTGGCTGTGGACGGCGCGAGCCTGACTCTCTTTGCTCAGGCGGGCGGCGTCTTCGTCTTCTCGGAGGAAGCTCTTCCATCAGTTGTCCTTGAATCGCAGAAGCTGTTGAACCATTTGTTCACACCATGCTAACGTAGGAAAAGGTGGTCGTAAAGCAAAGCCTGCCATTCTGAGAAAATAAAAAAGCCCGCATGGAGCGGGCTTCGGTAGACATTTCATAAAGGCAAGAATCAGCTTATTTTTTCTCCTCTGATTTTGCTTCTTCTGTTTTTTCTCGGCGACGTTCCGGGGTATCGGGAATTTGATCGATGAGCTTGTTGGGCTTACCCGGTTGTTTTTGCAGGGTAAAGCCATCGTATTTTTCTCCCGTTGCGGTACGAGCTTCGTATTTCAATTCGTCCCCATCGACGGTGATGATCTGATATAACTGGGTGTCTTCAGCAGCTCGACGCATAAAGGGACGTCGGCCTAAATCGTACATTTTGGGGCCACTTACCGAGACGACGTACATGGTGCCGGTTTCTTCCTTTTGAGCCGATTCACCAGTGGATTCATTTTCCGCCGAGGAAGTGGGTTCTTCATCATCACCCGCTTTCATCAGCTTAGTGCGAGAATAAGTATGGTCGTGTCCTTGTAACACGAGGTCTACTTTGTATTTGTCAATGACCGGCTGCCATTTAGCTCGCAAGGTTGGATTGTCGCGCCCTTCTTTGGGCGAATAGATCGGATGGTGGAACGTTAGAATCGTCCAGTGATTGGGATTATCAGAAAGGACTTTGTCCAACCATTCGGCTTGTTCGTCGAGACGTTCGTTTGAGTTCAGAGAAACGATGCGGGTTCCCTGGTAATCGATATAATACACCGATTCTTCCAGATCGCCCGGACCATGTTCCGGAAACGTGAATGTGGGACGCCAATGTTTGGTCAAATAGTATTCTTTGTATTCACCGTTTTCGTCTTCTTCCTTGAAGTACTCATGATTACCCGGGGTCGCAATAACGGGAGTTGTGCGGTTGATGAAACCACCACTGTAAAACCACTGTCCCCATTCGGCGTCACTATGGGCGGTGTTGATCAGGTCCCCCGCATGCAAAAAGAACGCGGCTCGGGGAGCATCTTTGAATGCTTCCCGCACAACTCGAGACCAGTGTGACTTCAAGTCGTTCTGGGCATCCCCAAAATAAACGAATGTAAAGGGGGCTTTTCCTGATTGTGCCGTCGTGAAATGCGACCATTCAGACCAGTTCACTCCGTCGCCGACGCGATAAGCGTACATCGTTCCTGGTTCAAGCTCGCGAAAATTCACGCTATGGTAATGAG
>JAGQQC010000249.1 GCA_020426395.1 Planctomycetaceae bacterium | reverse complement strand
GAGGCCGTTCGCATGCGAGTTCTGGAGGAAACCGGAATCGAGCTGACCGGTCCCATCCGACTGCTGACGCAGATACGTCACTTCGGGGTCAAAATGAACCCCGTCAGTTTTTATTACTGCTTCAATTCTTCCGGAACTGAGTTGGAAGTGGTTCTCGCCGAAGTGACCAACACCCCCTGGGGAGAGAAACATACTTATATCTTGCCGCGAGAATCCTCTGCGACAAGCAGTTGGACGCGGCCACAACCGAAGCAGTTTCACGTCTCCCCTTTCATGGGAATGGAGCAACAGTACCACTGGGAACTCGAACCTCCCGCTGAGAAGTTGGGACTGCGGATTGAAAATTACGAGCAGGGATCGCCGATTTTTTCAGCCGGCCTCAATTTGAAACGTCGTTCTCTGACAGGGTGGAGCCTTTCACAAATGTTGGTTCGGTATCCATTCATTACTGGCAAGATTGCTGCTGGTATTTACTGGCAGGCCTTACGCCTCTGGTGGAAACGTGTTCCTTTCCATCCGCACCCTCGACATGTTCGTCAGCCTGATTAGAAAGTATTTGGAATGTCTCAGGTTTTCAGTAATCCACGATTTCAAAGCAAAGGCTCCTTTACCTTGGAGGGTGAGCCCTCTGTATCCGAGCCTCGGTTAACGGTCATCGAGCGCGTAGCGAGAAACATTTTGCACAAGCAGTTTGGGCAGTTGCAAACGGGGCTGCTCAGGTTGAAAGACTCAGGGGGAACAACGTTTTTCGGACATCAGGATACAGGGCTGCAAGCGACGGTTGAGGTTCACAATCCCCGCTTCTATCGGCGTGTTCTTCGGGAAGGAAGTCTTGGGGCCGCAGAATCGTATCTCGAAGGAGAATGGTACACCGACGATTTGACAAGTTTGCTGCGCTTGTTGTGGCAGAACCAAAAGACCCTCCAGGGAATTGGGCAGGGAAGTTCCTGGTTCGCTGGCCTGTTGGTTCGAATCGCTCATCTGCTGCGAGATAATACCCTCGCCGGTTCTCGACGGAATATTCATGAGCATTATGATTTGGGCAACGATTTTTTCCAGCTTTTTCTTGATGAAACGATGATGTATTCCTCCGCGTACTTTGAGCGGGAAGATTGTAGTTTGAAAGAAGCTTCCGAGGCCAAACTGGATTTGATCTGTCGCAAATTGCAACTAGCTCCTGAAGATCATGTGCTCGAAATCGGTACCGGGTGGGGAGGTTTTGCTGAACATGCTGCCCGGCAGTATGGTTGTCGGGTGACGACGACGACGATCTCTCAAGAGCAATACGATTTCGCCCAGCAACGTATCAACACCGCAGGGCTTTCGGATCGGGTCGAAATTCTATTGCAGGATTACCGGACCTTGACGGGTAACTACGACAAACTGGTCAGTATAGAAATGATCGAAGCGGTCGGGCATCGACATCTCGATCAATATTTTCAGGTGTGTAGTGATCGATTAAAACCGGATGGGACGATGTTGATTCAGGCCATCACGATTCCCGATCAACGTTTTGAACAGTACGGTCGCTCGGTCGATTTTATCCAGAAATACATCTTCCCCGGGGGAGCCTTGCCATCCCAGGGGGCCATGTTGAAGTCGACTTCGCGTACCGATCTGCGTCTGATTGATCTACAGGATTATGCTTCCCATTATGCCCGTACACTTCGTGAATGGCGGGGGCGGTTTATGTCGCGATATGCAGAAATCGAAAAGTTGGGATTTGATACACGTTTCCGGCGAATGTGGGAGTATTACTTCTGTTATTGCGAAGCCGCTTTTACCGAGCGGGCAACGGGTGTTGCACATCTCGTATTTGCAAAACCGGAAGCCCGACTTGAAGTGACCAGTTAATAAAATCCTCTTGTCTAAACAGGATCTTCGTATGTTATTACATCTACTCGAATCAGCAGTACATCTGACCGAGCGAGGGTACTTACCCGATTCGCTGACTCGTTATGGTGTTCGGCATTTGTTGACACAACGATTGCAACAGGAAGAGCAGGGGGACTGCGCCGTTAGACAGGAGCGGTTTCAAAAGTTCCTGGAGCAGACCCGGCAGGCTCCGATTGCCGTCTCGACGGATAAGGCAAACGAACAGCACTATGAAGTTCCGGCAGAATTCTTCCAGAAAGTACTCGGTAATCGGCTCAAGTATAGTTGTTGCTATTGGCCGAAAGGGGTAAATGATTTGTCGGCGGCAGAGGAAGCAGCACTGCGCGCGACTTGCGAACGCGCGGATTTGCGAAACGGCATGCGAGTTCTGGAATTAGGATGTGGTTGGGGATCGCTCACGTTATGGATGGCAGAGCACTACCCTGATTGCCAGATCACTGCTGTTTCGAATTCTTCCTCTCAACGGCAATACATTCAACAGCAGGCCCGCGAAAGAAATTTCGAGAATGTGACCGTCGTTACTGCGGATATGAATGATTTTGACGTGAGCGAAGCCTTTGATCGAGTCGTCTCGATTGAAATGTTCGAACATATGCGAAATCACCAGCGATTAATGGAGCGAGTTGCGAGGTGGTTGAAACCGGACGGCAAGTTGTTTGTCCATATTTTCTGTCATCGGGAGTTCGCTTATTTATTTGAGACGGAAGGGGCACACAACTGGATGGGCCGGCACTTCTTCACGGGTGGAATGATGCCCAGTGAGAATTTACTTCTACATCATCAACATGATTTGAACCTGTTGAAGCAGTGGCGATGGAATGGAATGCATTATGCCCAAACCTGCGAAGCCTGGTTACAACGGCAGGATGCTGCCCGGGAACAGGTTTTGTCAATGTTCGAAAAAACATACGGACCGGGTGAGTCGCAGAAGTGGTTTGTCCGTTGGCGATTATTCTTTATCGCCTGTGCAGAACTATTCGCCTACAACGAGGGGAATGAATGGTGGGTGGCCCACTATCTGTTTCAGAAGCCTTAAAACTATGAAGAGAAGATAATGTATTGGGAAGCATTCCTGGTCAATGCGATTGCGATCAGCGTAATGATGTTGTGTATGTGGGGTGTCAGTCTAATCAAAAAAGATGTCAGCATCGTAGATGTCATTTGGGGGCTGGGGTTTGTGTTAATTGCCTGGCTCACCTGGGCGCGGCAACCCGAGAAGACTTTACTCCAAAATATTCTGCTGGCTTGTGTAACACTTTGGGGGCTACGATTGGCTGCCTATCTGGCTTGGCGAAATTGGGGAGAAGAGGAAGACCGCCGTTATGCTGCAATGCGCGAGAAGCATGGAGATTCTTTTCCGCTTGTCAGCCTGCTTACAGTGTTCATCCTGCAAGGGATCGTGATGTGGGTTGTCTCGCTGCCACTCCAGTCCGGTCTGGCTTCATCTGGAATGGGAGTGACTGAAGGGATTCGTGAGTCAGTATTTTTTACCGCGTTTCTTGTTTGGTTTACTGGTTTGATGTTCGAAGCGCTTGGAGACTATCAGATGGCTTGCTTCAAACAGAACCCGAAGAATCAGGGGAAAGTTTTTGATCATGGACTTTGGCGATATACCCGGCACCCGAATTACTTTGGAGACTTTCTCGTCTGGTGGGGCTTCGGCTGCATGGGATTCGTACTCTCGGCAGAGTGGTGGAGCTTGATCGGCCCGGCGGTCATGAGTTTCTTCCTGATGAAAATATCAGGAGTCACGCTACTGGAGAAAGATCTACGCCAACGCAAACCTGCCTATGCGGAATACATCAAGCGGACCAATGCCTTCTTTCCCGGTCCGCCGAGAACATCTGGATGGGACTGATCGATTAAGCAATAAGATCGTCAACGACGTGCCCATGCACGTCTGTCAGACGAAAATCACGACCGGCATAACGATAGGTTAACTGCTCATGGTCAAAACCGAGTAATTTCAGAACCGTGGCATGCAGGTCGTGGATATGGACTTTGTTCTCGACCGCCTGGAAACCGAATTCATCGGTTGCTCCGTAGGTTTGGCCTCCCTTGATACCCCCCCCGGCGAGCAGCATGGTGAATCCATAATGGTTGTGGTCGCGACCGTTGATTTTTCCCGCGTTAGCCCCAGCCTGTGGTAACTCGACGGTAGGCGTGCGACCAAATTCACCTCCCACCATCACGAGTGTTTCCTCAAGCATCCCCCGTTCTTTTAAGTCAGTGAGCAGGGCACCGATCGCCTGGTCGCATTGGCCAGCGAGGCGGCGATGATTTTTCTCAATGTCGTCATGGCTATCCCAGGGTTGACCCGCTCCATGCCACAATTGCACGTACCGGACTCCTCGCTCGACGAGTCGGCGGGCGATGAGAATCTGGCGAGCCTGGACTCCTTCACCGTAAGCTTCACGAATATGTTTGGGTTCGCGTTCAATATCGAAAGCGTCAGTAGCCTGCATCTGCATCCGATAAGCGAGTTCATACGAGTGAATGCGGGCTTCCAACCGATCATCTCCCTGGCGGTCGGTAAGATGCAATTTGTTCAATTGCTGTAACAGATCGATCTGTTTTCGCTGCTCGTCGGTGGATTGGGTGTGATTCTTGATGTTCTCGATCAGCTTTTCGATGTCGGTATGGTTCGGATCGATGTGGGTTCCCTGATAGATTCCCGGTAAGAAAGCCGATCGCCAGTTGATGCTTTCGCAAATTGGATATCCTCCGGGGCACATCACAATGAAACCGGGGAGGTTTTGGTTTTCCGTACCCAGACCGTAAGTCACCCAGGAACCCATTGAGGGCCGGACGAGATTCTGGTCACCGCAGTTCATCAATAGGAGTGACGGTTCATGGTTTGGGACATTGGCGTGCATCGAACGGACAACGGCAATGTCATCAATGGATTTGGCGGTGTGCTGGAAAAGTTCACTGACTTCAATGCCGCTTTCACCGTACTTTTGAAATTTGAACGGTGAACCGAACGCGGCACCAGTTTTGCGTTCCGTGCGGAGGTTTTGAGTTGGAAGTTCCTTGCCGTGGTACTTGGTTAGCATTGGTTTGGGGTCGAATGTATCGACATGCGAGCATCCCCCATTCAGAAAGATGTGAATCACATGCTTCGCACGAGGAGCGAAGTGCGGAGACTTGCCCGTCATCGGGGAAGTGGGCAGAATTGATTCCGCGGGGGCGGCTTGCGCCGGATTGGCAATCAATCCTGCTAACCCCAGCGTTCCCAGTCCCATTCCGGACCGGGCCAGCCATTCGCGGCGGTTTAAGGGGAACTCACTTGGCTTATGTTGATGATGATTCATGCTAATCCCCACAGGGGTGAGTCTAGTTTCTTAAGTTTGATGTAAACGAGTTAAAATTTCAGTCCACAAAATTCAATCAACGTAAATTGTCAATCAACGAACATGAACTCGTTCGTCATCAGTAATACCTGGGCGAGTTTATCCCAAGGGGTGAAATGGGGAGCTTCTGGATTTGCACCAGCGGGCAAACTTGTTGATTCAATAAACGCACGCGCGGCAGTTTGCTCCGCTTCGCTCGGCATGCGAGCGAAGGTGAGTTGATACATTTTTACGATCCGGGCACCCGAATCTTCACCCGCCTGAGCCGTGTGCTCCGCCAGGCTTTTTGCCTGCTCAATCACGAAGGGAGAGTTCATGCTGAACAATGCCTGTTGCGGAACGGTGGTCTGTGGTCGTTTGGGGGTCGAAACATCGGGGCTGGCGACATCGAATACACGGAACAGCGTCGGGAAATTATTCCGGTTAATAAAGCCATAGACCGTTCGTCGCGAACTGGTTTCGAGTTCGACTCCTTTACCACCATGTTTGCAGTCCAGTTTTCCTGCGACCGCCAGCATGGAATCACGCATCGCTTCGAATTCGAGTCGACGTCGGGGCATTTTCCAGAGCAATCGATTTTCCGAATCGACGGAGGCGGCCGTTGGGTTCGGGGCACCACTTTGCTGATAGGTCGCGGAATTGACAATCAGGCGATGCAGGTTTTTGATCGACCAACCATTCGAGATAAACTGATGGGCGAGATGGTCTAATAATTCAGGGTGGGTTGGTGGATCGCTACGTGCACCGAAGTCACTGGGGGTTCGAACGATCCCCTGTCCGAAGTGCAGCATCCAGACCCGGTTGGCCAGAACGCGGGCGGTTAACGGGTTGTCCGGGCTGGCAATTTTCTTTGCGAGTTCAAGTCGCCCACTTCCTTGCTCGAAAGGTTTGCGGTCTTCCTCTTCTAAAATCTTGAAGAACTGCCGCGGCACTTTATCTCCACGACGTCCGGCGACACCCCGGATAAAAACGACCGGTTCCGTGGGTTTGTTATTATCCAGGAGCACCATCGCTCGTGGTGGAGAGCCGGGCGAAGTAGCCCGTAGCTGGTCTTGTTTCTTGGCAATGTTTTGCTGATTATTTCGGACACCGCGATCAAAATGGCCTTTCCACTGATCGTAGTTCAAGTCGTACGGTTTCCCGGAACCGTATAACTCCTGTCGCAATGCTTCTTGTGCTGCGTCACTTAAACCCTGGGTTTTGTCGGGTTGTGCTTGCCAGTTTGTTTCAGCTTGACGGAAAGATTCACCATAAGCGAGCGCGACATCGTACATGGAGTTAATGTTGCGGTTGGTAAGACTGGCTGTGATCACCGAGTTCGCTGCGCCCGATTGCAGAAGCTGTTTGAGTTCTTCCGGAGATTTCTGTTTCAGTTCCTCTGCGCTGAGTTGGGAAAGCGTAACCCACGGTCCCCAGACGGGGTGGTCGGCAGCCTGTTTTTTGAGGTAATCGTTCCAACGGTCCATGAAAAATCGCCGGGGCTCATGTTTTTCATAAGCCGAAGCATACTCCGCCGGAACATCACCTCCACTAGAGATGTTCTTGAGCAGATAAGCGACGACATGGTGTCGTACTTCATGTTCCAGTTTACGGACTTCCTC
>JAGQQC010000248.1 GCA_020426395.1 Planctomycetaceae bacterium | reverse complement strand
CAATGAGTTCATGTATATCGACTGAACACTCGGAACTTCAAAATGACGACGAACAAATTTTATCCCTGTGGTCTCAACCGTCGTGAATGGTTGTGGGAAATGGGCGGCGGGTTCGCAGGAACAGCGCTCACGGCACTCCTTGCGCAAACCGGTTTTTTCCAATCGGCTGCTTTCGCCGCTTCGACGGAGAACTCCAACCCACTGGCTGAAAAAGAGGGTCACATCTCCGGCAAGGCAAAAAGTGTCATCTTTTTGATGATGAACGGGGCTCCCAGTCAGGTCGATACCTTCGATTACAAACCGGAACTGGAAAAATATGCCGGGCAACCTCTTCCCGAGAACAAGGAATACATTAACTCAGGTGGTCGCAAGGTCGGTTTTCTCACGCCAAACTTTCGTCCCTTCCATCCGGGTGGTGAGAGCGGGCTGCTCGTTTCCGATTACTTTCCCGAAGTCCGCAAGCATGCCGATAAACTGGCCGTGATCCGCTCTTGTCATACTGACTCTCACGCGCATGGCTCCGCCCTGGTGGCCATGAATACCGGCAAGACATTCATCGGACGCCCTTCTCTGGGAAGTTGGTCCGTCTATGGCTTGGGAACCGAGAACGAAAACTTACCTGGTTACGTGGTCTTACTCGATAAACGAGGTGGCCCAATCAGTGGACTTCCCAACTGGTCGAGTGGTTTCATGCCAGGCACCTTTCAGGGAACTCTCTTCCGTCCAGTAGGGAATCCAATCCTGAATCTGGAAGGTCCACAGCACATCACCTCACAGGCACAGATCGCCCAGCTTGAAATGCTGGAGAAACTGAACTCCGAACACCTCGCAGCCAGACCGGGCGGGAACGACTTGCAAACACGAATCAATTCTTATGAGCTCGCCTATCGCATGCAGTCCGCCGCGCCGGAAGCGGTCGATCTCTCCCAGGAATCCGAGCGAACACAAGCTGCCTACGGTGTCGGCAAACATCCGACTGATGAATTCGGGCGAAACTGCCTCGTCGCACGCCGACTCGTTGAACGGGGGGTGCGATTCGTGCAACTTTATTCTGGCGGAGGACATGCCAACGATACCTGGGATGCCCACGAATCGATTGAAGAAAATCATGGCCAGCATGCTGCGGAAGTAGATCAGCCAATCGCCGCACTCCTGGCCGATCTGGAACAACGGGGCATGCTGGAAGATACCCTTGTTGTCTGGGGAGGTGAATTCGGTCGCATGCCCTTCAGCGAAGGGAAAGGGGCCGCCGGGCGCAATCATAATCCGTACGGATTCAGCATGTGGATGGCGGGTGGAGGCGTAAAAGGAGGAATCGCCTACGGAGAAACCGACGAATTCGGATTCGAAGCAACGGTCAACAAGGCGCATATCTCCGACATCCACGCGACGATCCTCCACCTGATGGGGCTCGACCACGAATTGCTCACCTATTTTCATCAAGGTCGAGAAGAAAGCCTGACCGACGTCAGCGGCCGGGTGATCGAAGGAATTCTGGCCTGAGAGCAGACACTCTCAGGCTGACAGGGAATTTCTAGTGCTCCTCAGTTCGCGGCGACTGGTTCACCTGTCATCTGGTAATCCAGTTCGAATGCTTCGTTGGGGGCGTCTTTAATTTCATTCAGTACTGGCGAATAAGACTTTACCTTGATTTTGTTCTCCGCTGGAACAAATTGGAGAACACGCAACCAACCGTCACCTCCGTTGGCCAAGTTTTGGTAATCCACGAGCATCTCATGTACTGGGCCACCGGCTTCGTTGGTACTCGTTTGCATCCCGACACCAGCGACATGACCACTCACGACGAAAAACACATTCGGATGTTTACTAACAAATTTCTGCCATTGTTCTTCGCCACTATTCCCTGAAATTTTATACGCCTTGTTTACCCCCTTATCACGGCCGTCTTTGGTCATATAACAGTGAGTCGCCATGATAATCTGATGATCCGGATGCGCATCCGCCACTTTTCCAGCCCAGTTCAAGACTTCATCCCGGGGCGCGAATTCCAGACTGATCACCATGAACTTAATGCCCGCCGCTTCGAAGAAAACATAATTATTATCATTCTTCCCTTCAAAGTTCCCTCCATACCAGTCCTCGACTTCAAACCGCTCTGGTCCAAAGTACTTGTTATACAGACTCGTATTCCGGGTGAGTTGTTTCGACTCATTCACCTGATCATGATTTCCCGGCACCATACTGTAAGGAACAATTCCATCCAGTAATCGCATCGCCTTATGCGCGTTAACCCATTCCTGTTCAATCGACGCCGTCTGGACAATGTCCCCCAAGTGGACGGCGAATTTGATATTCTCCTTTTCATGATTCTGCCGGATCCAGATCGTCTGTTGCAGATAAGTATCCGGATACTTTTCCGAATAGTTCTGGGTATCCGGGAGCAACACAATACTGAACGGTTCGGCAACTTCTTCGGCAAACAGAAGTGCAGAGCCAGTAAAACAGGACAAGACTATGACAAGAAGAAAGGCAGGACGAAGCATGCGGAACTCCAGTTTTTCAGGTGGGATCGGGAGAGATATGAAGGAGAACCCCAGCTTATAACAGGCAGATAGGCAGAAACAACCATTTGTCGGCGGCAGATCCCGCCAGCAACGGAATTTCACAGAAAACTTATGGATTCTGCATATTCGCATCTCACTTGAAAACAGATGAAAAAACGACCAGATCCATCAGAAAATGCCAGAGAATGACGGCCGAAAGCCCTTTCTGAATCAGCAGGAAATAACCGAGATAAAATCCACCGACCGACAACAACAATGCTCCCGTCAGACCACTGGGGAAACCTCCATCGTAATGCACAAACCCAAAGGTTACCGCTGCCGGAATCGTCGCCGCTTCCGGACTCAATCGTTTTGAAAAGAGAGAAATCAGCCCTACACGGAAAATCAATTCTTCCACGATGGCATTGATCAATGCGAGTAAGGGAATCATCAGGACCACAGCCCAGGAAGCCTCCTGCCAGCGCATTGCCGTTTTCTGCCAGTCAATCATCGGCAGAAAAGACCCGAACGCAAACGGGAGCGCAATAACAACGAACACCCACAACGGCATCGGTGCCACTCCCCACCAGGGCAACGGCCAGCGGATTCCATTCGACCAACTCCCCACTCGGAGAAAAGCACAAAAACGAGTACGCGTTTCTGTAGGAAACAGACAAACTAGTAACGTCGTCACCAGAGGAAGAAACAGAATCGCAACGAGCAAGATTACCAATCGTGAACTCGAAGAGAAATCAGATACATTCTGGGGAGTAAGCCCCTGCACCGTAGCAGGTAAGTATTTCTGATTGATGGCCGTGACCGATTGCCAGACTAACAGAACCAACAGAACGGCCGTCAACTCTCGTGTTTGTTGCACAATACAGGTTAACAACACGAGAATCAGCGCGACTCCACTCACACTCCACAACAGAGTCGTATTCCCCCACAAACCCTGAAACGGGACCACGACCAGCAATGTCGCGAAGTACAAAGCATACAGTCCGCCTCGGATGAAATCAGAAGCGGAGGGAGCCAAGGGAGATGTTAAAATAGAACTGTCTGTCATGTTGGGCGTCTATCATGAATTCAATTGATACTAGAACCCATCCTAAAACCCAGTTGTGGCTGTTCTTCAGCCTGTAAAACAAGGGACAAGGCGGCCCATCAGAGGGGTTCTAGGTCTACTTGCGGGATTTCATCCTGATTATTCGTCTCGACTCGTATAATATACGAATAATTACACATGAGGCTTTTCTGGTGTGATATTTATTTCGTTAATACCTCACGATCTGGAGGGAACTAACCTCCTCCAATATCCGCTTTCCGGGGTGAAATTCCACCGGCACGAAGATAGTTGTCTCACACACAGGTACATTAAACAGTATTATTCTCCCTGAACTTGCATCAGATTCAGAACGAACAGGTTCAATCAATCAGGAACTTATGATGAACTCAATGGAGAAATGGACTCCCCCCGACAATCCCAACCTTGAGAAAATCCTGCACGAAGCTTATGCAGACCGGGAAGCAGGTCGCTACAAAGCCGCACTGCAGAAACATCTCTGGATCCACGATAATGCGCAGCATGTTGATGAAGCTTTTGTAGGCGTGAGGCTTTCGACAGCGCTCGGATTCTGGTACCTGCTCAGTAAAGCCTATCCCCCTGCCCACCAGGCCCTGATCACGTTGCGGGATGAAGCCGAATCGCGCCTGTTTGAAGCCCGTTTCCGTCAGGCAGATTTTGACGAACTGACAGCACTGAATAAAGCCCTGCATGCGGAGCGTTCCACCACCGATGTCTACTTACGAATAATGGAACAGGACCGGAATGCAGCAGAACGACTCTTCGAAGTCGCAGCGCCCGCTTTATTAGAAGCAGAAATTTACGATGCCTGCAAAATTTTGTTAAATCCCGAGCAGTATATGTACAACTCGCTGATGATCTACGAATTTCAACTGGAAGATGATGACCTGAAAGAGGAGGCACTCCAAGACTGTCTGGCCCAGTTGAATGGATTGTTCTCCACATTAGTTCATTATGGAAAAAAAGAACAAGCGCTGCGACTGCTCTCCCGTGTGGAAGCTGAACACCCCCAGCATGATTGGAACAGACTCCTAGCCCCCACTCTTCGTGGTGAAATTCCGCCGCCGCGAGGGTAAGGAATTACAACGACTCCAGCCCCAAATGCTCCGCGAAGAAGGCCCAGTTGTCGGCGATCTGTTCGATGATCTTCGTGATGGGGGTTCCTCCTCCGTGTCCCGCGGAGGTTTCAATCCGGATTAGAACCGGGGCTTCTCCCTGATGGGCTTCCTGTAATCGCGCGATGTACTTGAAACTGTGTCCGGGGACAACGCGGTCATCGGTATCCGCGGTCGTCACCAGCGTCGGGGGGTACGCAATTTCTTTGATCGTGTGGTACGGTGAATAAGCATAGAGAGCCTGAAATTCTTCCGGGTTTTCGGCTGAACCATAGTCATCGACCCAGTATCGCCCGGCGGTGAAGCGATGAAAGCGGAGCATGTCCATCACACCGACTTCTGGAATCGCCGCGCCGAACAATTCAGGTGCCTGATTAAGCACCGCTCCGATTAATAATCCGCCGTTACTACGGCCGATGATTCCCAGTCGGGCCGGTTTTGTGTAGTCGTTCGCAATCAACCATTTCGCGGCGTAAATAAAATCATCAAACACATTCTGCTTATTCAACTTTGTTCCGGCTTGATGCCATTCTTCGCCGTACTCCCCTCCTCCACGCAGGTTGGCAATCGCCACAACCCCACCCATCTCGACCCAGGCCAACCAACTGACGCTGAATCGGGGTGTCAATGAGATATTAAAACCACCGTAACCATACAGGATCGTCGGGTTCTCTCCGTTAAGTTGAATCCCCTTCTTCGACACGATAAACATCGGAATTTTTGTTCCATCCTTGCTCGAATAGAACACCTGCTGCACCTCCAAAGTCTCCGGAGAGAATTTCACCTTCGGCTGACGGAAGATTTCCTGCTCACCGGTAATCAAGTTGTACCGATAAATCGTCGGTGGTACGTTGAAACTTTGGAACGCATAGAAGGTCTCAGTATCATGCCGCTCTCCACCAAATCCCCCTGCGGAACCGATACCTGTTAACTCGACATCGCGGATATAGGTTCCCTGCGTATCGTAAATCCGCACGCGGGATTTCACATCTTCGAGGTAATTGGCCACGAACAGACTGTTTACCAGCGAGATCCCCTCCAACTTCGATTCCGCCTCGGGAATAATTTCCCGCCAATGTTCCGGCGCCGGGTTGGTGATATCAATGGCGATCACTTTTCGCATCGGCGCGTCTTTATCGGTCGCAAAATAGAATTCGTTGCCATCGTTCCCCAGGAAACTGAATTCATGCTCGAAATGATCGACCAACGCCACGGGAGCAGAGCGTTCATCTTCCAGATCCTTATAGTAGACCCGGTATTTCTCTGCCGTTCCCTTCCAAACGGTCATCACCAGATAACGACCATCATCACTGAGCGCATTATTAAACCCCCATTCGGGTTCATCCGGACGCTCATAGACAAGCGTGTCTTCAGCCTGTTTCGTGCCGACCCGGTGATAATAGACTTTCTGGTTTTTATTTAAGTCCTGAAAATCATCTTCCGGTTCTGGAAACCGGGCGTAGAAGAATCCTTTATTATCCTTTGTCCAGACAGCGGAGGTAAACTTGGTGAAGTGAATTTCATCACTCAGCTTTTCTCCGGTCTCCACATCCATTACGTACCAGGTATTCCAATCCGATCCCGATTCCGCCAATGCGTAGGCCATCAGCTTGCCATCATCACTGATTTCATATCGGGCGAGCGAGACTGTTCCCTCTTCCGAGAGCGTGTTCGGATCGAGCAGGACACGTGGTTCCCCGTCCAATTCCTCAAGCACATAGAGCACAGATTGATTTTGTAACCCGTCGTTCCGGCGATAGAAATAGCGGCCCCCCACTTTCTCCGGCAACGAATACCGCTCGAAATTCCAAAGTTCCTCCAGCTTCTTTTTGAAGGCTTCTCGGGTGGATAACTTTGCCAGGTACTCGAACGTCACTGCGTTCTGCTGGTCGACCCAGGCTTTCACCCGGGCCGATTCCCGGACATCTTCCTCCAGCCAGCGATAGGGATCGGCGACCTCGGTTCCATGAAAATTATCGATCTGATTCACAGTTTCAGTTTCCGGATAGTCAAGCGATCCGCCGAATGCTAAAATACCAACACAATTCAAGCAAGCGACCGCTATGTACAAAGTTAATTTCATCGAATGCTCCTGACGGGGAGGAAAATTCACAGTCCCTGTCAATTAGAGCGACCAACAAGAGTAAAGAGAACCCAAAATCA
>JAGQQC010000247.1 GCA_020426395.1 Planctomycetaceae bacterium | reverse complement strand
GCTCGCTTCCATTTTTTTAGACTCATCAGGAAGAACAACCAGATCTTTTAAGCCATGAAAATTCCAAATTGGTGTCTCAGCAAGAACTGAAGCCCACTCAGGTTTTCCTCCTCCACTGAGAGGCATGACTGCAGACCAGCGATCGGGTGATTGTGTGGCCAGACTCCAGACACCATAGCCTCCCATCGACCAACCTGTCAGGATTTGCTGATCTGGATCAACGGCATAGTGACTGACCACCTCATCCAGAATTTTAATCGCCTTGATTCCATCCGGACTATCGGCCAACCAGCCTTCCAGATAACGTCCTTCCATATCTTCTACCTGCGGGAAAACCGCAATGAAAGGATACTGTTCGGGTCGTTCCTGCAAGGCGGCCCCCAACCCGATTCGGGTCGGATTGACCCCATCATTTCCCCGCTCACCAGCACCATGCAGGAAGAGGACAACAGGCCATTTTTTCTCGCTCGTATATCCGGAGGGCAGAAAGAGAGCATATTTATGCGTACCGTTTTCATCTTCGAAAGTCTTCAGTTGAAAAACAGAATCTGCAGGAAAACGAACTTCCTCCGCACGTAGATCCTGGGAAATACCGACACTGCAAAACAGAATCAGCAGAAGCAGAGTCTTACAGCAGGCAGACCAAACTTTCTCGTGCGAAAACACAAGCGCCATCCTTCCCGATTAAGTTGAGACCAAGAATACTTACAAACCGGTACAACTTGCTTTTCAGTCCTATTCGACAATCCCCAATGACACCATCGCAACTGAAGACGAACCACCGGTCCAGAGAATCGACAACTCAGTGCGGGTTCACATTCATTGGGTTACACCCGGTGTGCACTTCAGTTTAATGTCGTTTGATCTTTTGCAGGATCAGGTATCCACCTCGCCTGACTTTTCTTGCACGTCAGTTCGACCGTTTCCTTAAAAAGAATCACCAAAGCCCACTATATCGAGGTGAAAAATGAGATTGCTCGGATTCCACAGAGGATTCCTGTCACAGAACTCGAATCGTCCGATTTCATTATAGGACATGAAGTCGAAATGACAGACCCCTGAGAACGATTTTGGGAGAGTATCATCAAAAAGAGATTCTCAATCCAATTTAGAAAATCACACAAAATCGAAAACGATCAGGAGCGAACCTGATTGCCTTTCATGCGGCTGCGTGCTCGCGTCAGCGTGGGCCCGATGGTATTTTCGGGTACCCCAAGAGAATTAGAAATTTCTCGGTAAGAGCGACCTTCCAGATGATATTGCTTAACGATTTCAGCTTCGTTAACAGGAAGTTCATTCATCAAACTTCGAACCTGCTCCCGATCTTCCCAGCGATCTACCTCGATGCTTGCCGCGGCCTGATCAAGAGAACTCCGCGAAGCAGTTACATGCCCCAGGGCTTCCGCCTTACGCCGCTGTGTAATTTCACGTACGACAATTCGTCGAGAAACCACTGTCAGATAGGTCGCCAGAGAGGACTTTCCCTTGAACCGGGCCAGAATTTGAAAATCGTTGGCCAACAACTGCAGGAAGACTTCAGAACAGATGTCTTCCACATCTTGCTCAGAAAGCTGAGCCGATCGAGCGGTGGCTGTATGACGAATCACGTGAATAAACAGGCCCAGAAAACGATCGACAAAGTCCTTCCACGCCCCTGGCTCTTCTGCCAGGCAACGCTTAATCAACTTTTTGTCGATATCCGTTAAGGCCACAATCCAACTCCAACTGATTCACTTAAAGAAATCGTTAAGACTGGGAACTGCGTCGTTCGCATCTGCATCGGAAAACCAGCTTCTCAAGTATTACCCTAAGAGCACAGTGACACCCCCCTGATGCATCCAGAATTGTTACTATACAAACTAAGTCGACAATTCGTGGAGAGCAGCTTGGTGATTCACCTGAAATGGAGACAGAGCGAGCGGGATAAAATTTTGTATATCTCCTTGAATATCTTAGACATAACGGAGGCCACGAGCAAGAAGATTCTGTAGAGTTCCCGCCTCAATTCCTTGCCAGAAGAGCTTTTCAAGTCACCTTCCCCACAAACACCCCATACCCCCAAGTCGCCCCATTCCCAAGTAAAAGTCTGTGAAAATATCTTGAAAATGATCTTCTGACCCGCCCCCACATACTGCTAAAGCCCGGTGAAATCATTACATTGTCGCTGGCTCGTCCGCCAGGAAGACCCCCAAAGAAAGCCCGACTTCGTCTATGTCACTCACCACAAAACCCCCGCAGGTAAAAAACCAGATCGCGGGATCAATCTTTCGTCTGCTTGAGATTCGGTCCCCTTATAAAGTTTGGCTTTTTCTCTTCTGTCTTCTGCTCTCAACGTCGATTGCCTATGTAATCCCTGAATCGACAGGACTGAAGGACGATGCACGATGTGCCTTGTTCATTCTTGTTTTCGCGGCCAGTTTATGGATCAGCGATGCGATTCCCGCTTTTGCAGTGGGAATTTTGATCATTGGATTACAGATCGCTCTCCTGGGAAAACCGGGAGGGGTCTTTGCGCAAACATCCCATGACTGGGAAAGATTCGTGGTGGTCTTGGGTCACCCACTCATTTGGTTGTTCTTCGGGGGATTTGTACTCGCGGCGGGAATGTCGAAGACGTCTCTCGATTACATGCTCGCCAACCGCCTGATACTTCGAAAAAATACAACGCCGACTTCGCTCCTCATTTCGGTGCTGGGAACAACGTTCTTACTGTCGATGTTCATTTCGAACACAGCTACTGCCGCCATGATTCTGGCAATGCTCAGGCCAATCTGGGCAAAACCCAAAACGGGAAAGTATGTCACCGGACTGGTGCTTGTTGTCTCCCTGGGCGCGAACCTCGGTGGAATGGGAAGTCTGATCGGAACCCCTCCCAACGCAATCGCCGTGGGAAGCTTAGAAAAGATGCCAGAACCGATTTCGATTCCATTTCTGGAATGGATGGTGTTGGGGCTTCCTCCCGCATTACTGATGATCGTCCTACTCACGTTTTATCTCAAAAGGCAGTATATCGGCAACGAAATTTCCATCAGTACCATTCTGGAACAAATGACGGTGCCAACTACTTCAGGCACACTGACAGACACGGATCACGAAATTCGCAGTGTCGCTCGCTGGCAACGCGTCACGGTGATGGGGACATCTCTAGTCACGATTGCCTTATGGATGACAGGACAATGGCACGGTCTCCCGACTGCAGTCGTTTCGTTCGTTCCCATCGTAGTCTTTACGACCAGTGGCGTTCTCACGAATAAAGATGTCCGCTCGCTGCAGTACGATGTTTTGTTTCTGCTGGCTGGAGGGTTGGCCTTGGGCGAGACCATCACGATGACGGGGCTTTCGGGATGGTTGGTCGAACATTTGCCGACGGATTCGATTGGCAGCTTCTGGCTTGTACTCCTGCTGGGCTACACGACCGTTCTCTTCTCCAACTTCATGAGCAATACGGCGGGCGCCAACATTCTGGTTCCCCTCGGGATTACTCTCAATCCGGGTATGGAACTGGAAACCGCCGTCGTCATTGCATTATGCGCCTCCGCCGCTATGTGTCTCCCCGTGGCAACGCCCCCCAACGCGATGGTTTATTCAACCGAAAAATGCAGTTCCCGCGACTTCTTGAAGCTCGGTTTGATCCTGGGTCTGATCGCGCCCCCCTTATGTGCAGCCTGGGTCACTTTGGTGGGAATGATGATGTAAGGGTGGTTTCAATGCACCTATCAAAAGTAATTCCCCCAATCCCTTGCACCATGTAAAACCCGCAACAGAATTAGCTGATCGGAATCCTTCGGCGCAGAGTAAAACACGAGATAATTTCTGGCAACAGGTTTGCAATAGAGATATTCCCTAAGTTGAAACTGCGGGATCCCAATATCGGGGTTTTCTCTCAATCTCTGAAACGTCTCGTCAAGCTTTCGGATGATGTTGTCAGCCGCTTGAACATTATCAGCGGCAATGTACCGATACAATTGTTCGAGATCGCGATCAGCTTCCTTGGTAATCAGGAGTTTCCGCATGGATCATTTTTCGATTCAGTATGCATGCGATTCAGGAATTCATCACCATTCCACGTTTCGAGCTCCCCTTTGTCCGCCTGCTCAAAAGCGACTTTAAGTTCAGACAACAGTTTTTCATCAAAGAGACTTTGAAAATCTGATCGAGGCAATAGCACAAATTTTTCGTGCGTCTCTTCGTCCTCAAGTTCCAGTAATCGGAGGTCACGATTTTTCAAGGCTTCTTTTTGTTCTTCACTCAGTTTTCCGATTGTGCTCATCTGAGTCATATCCTCAATAATTTAGGTCTGCTGATATTACACAAAAAAATTGCACATAGACTTTTGAGACTTTCTGTTTAGTAGTTCCAACATCTCGTCTCCTGCTTAATGATAACAAAGAAGACGACCTCCGCCATACACTATAAATGATCCTAAAACCCTCTGAGGGGTCACATTCTTACTTGTTTTACAGGCTGAGGAAAAGCCACAACCCGGTTTTAGGATGGGTTCTATAAGATAAGCTGCCCCTTAACACCTTCTAGAATTCCACCCATTCCAAACCGAAGGTCGCTGCGACCGCTTTGTTCGTCACTTTCCCGTCATACACATTAATCGCCGAAACAATACCGGGGACTTCTGCAGCGGCTTGCTTCAGACCGAAGTTGGCGATATTCAGCACATAAGGGAATGTCACGTTACTCAGTGCGTACGTACTCGTTCGTCCTACAGCCCCCGGCATATTCGCCACGCAGTAGTGAACGATGTCGTGCACAATATAAGTCGGATTGGAGTGAGTTGTTGGACGTGTTGTTTCCACACAGCCACCTTGATCAACGGCGACATCAATGATGACGGCCCGAGGTTTCATTAATTTGAGGTCCTCTTCCAGAACCAGTTTGGGCGCTTTAGCCCCCGGTATGAGAACCGCCCCGATGACCAGATCGGCACGCTGTAATTGCTCGCGAATATTATGCCGGTCGCTATAAAGAGTATTCACGTTCGGCGGCATGATATCTTCCAGATACCGGAGGCGATCAACATTCACATCAAGGATACAGACATCCGCCTGGAATCCGGCTGCAATCTGGGCGGCGTTCTTTCCGACAACTCCTCCTCCCAATACACAAATATGGGCGGGAGCAACCCCCGGGACTCCCCCTAATAAAATGCCGCGTCCTTCCTGCGGGCGTTCGAGGTATTTTGCTCCTTCCTGCACACTCATTCTGCCGGCCACTTCTGACATGGGAGTGAGCAGGGGGAGGTTTCCCTTGCTTCCCGTCAAGGTTTCGTATGCAATTGCCGTGATTCCAGAGTTCACGATCGCGGTTGTTAACTCTTCACTTGCAGCAAAATGGAAATAGGTGAACATCATCTGCCCCGGCCTCAGCATTTTCCATTCGACCGGCTGGGGCTCTTTGACTTTGACGATCAACTCGGAGCGGTCGTAAATTTCTTTGGCAGTCGGAACAATTTCTGCGCCGTTTCTCTCATAGTCTTCATTAAACAGACCACTTCCCAAACCGGCATCGTGCTCAATCAAGACCGTGTGACCAGCACGAGTTAACTCCTCAACACCCGCTGGTATCATGGCAACTCGATACTCGTCAGCTTTAATTTCCCGTGGGACACCGATAATCATCGACAGATTCCATTTCTATTTCATGTTTCTGTGGGAAGAAATCATTCAACTTGTGACATCGGTATTATTTCAACTCGAACCTCAATCGACAATCGCATCTCCACAATTATAGAAGAGGCTGTGAAGTCGGATGATTAATCAATCGTCTCCTTGGATTGGCTGCTTCTGGAACGCCGGACAATTTAACGCGAAGCTGTTACAATGACCGGTCAAGGGTTTGTCCCTGTTATGATTTGAGTATCATTTTTCTAGACCCCATCCTAAAACCGGGTTATGGTTATTCTTCATCCTGCAAAATGTGGGAGTAATGTAACCTCTCAGAGGATTTCAGGATCACTTCTAATAGAAATCAGGAATGAATACGAATCTACGATTTGGTCCCGAGGAAGAGGAAGCGGCCGGTAAACTGATTGACCTGGCCCTCGCGGAAGACCTGGGAAATGTGGGCGACTTAACCAGTCAAACCGTGATTCCCGCCAGGGAAATCGCCGAAGTGCAAATCGTCGCCCGGCAACCTGGAGTCCTCGCCGGAATTCCGGTTGCGAGCGAAGTTTTTCACAAGCTTGATGCTGATGTTCAACTGCAAACATTACTGGAAGATGGCTCGCCATTGATTGAAGGTTCTGTCGTTGCCACCGTCGCGGGTCCTTTGCGTTCACTGCTCACCGGGGAACGGACAGCCCTCAATTTTCTCACTCTGCTTTCTGGTGTGGCCTCACTCACAAACCAATTCGTCGAAGAGGTCCACGGATTGCCGATTGAAATCCTGGATACGCGAAAAACATTCCCGGGTTACCGACTGCTCCAGAAATACGCCGTTCGGGCAGGAGGGGGAACGAACCATCGTTTCGGTTTGTATGACGGCATCCTGATCAAAGATAATCATCTCGCCGGCTGGAAAGCGGAAACAGGTAGCCCGATTGCAGAAGCGATTCAACAGGCGCGCCGCGAATCTCCTCTACCAGTCCCAGTTGAAGTCGAGGTGGACACGCTGGACCAGCTACAGGACGCCCTGAATGCAAAACCGGAGTTTGTGTTGCTCGATAATATGTCCCTCGACCAGCTAAAAAATGCAGTCCAGATTCGGAACGAACTTTCTCCGGAAACAAAATTGGAAGCCTCGGGGGGAGTCAATCTGCAAACTGTGCGAGGGATCGCCGAAACTGGCATTGATCGAATCAGCATCGGGGCCCTGACTCACTCGGCACCAGCACTCGATCTCGCTTTTGACTGGTCCGCCC
>JAGQQC010000246.1 GCA_020426395.1 Planctomycetaceae bacterium | reverse complement strand
GACGGCTCGTTTCTCGACTGGGGTGATTCCCCCCGGAACGGCAATTACGACCCGTGGTTTGAGTCCCATCGTCTGATGGCTCGCCTTCTCGATGAAGTATTTGAGCATCGCTTCGCATAGCTCGAAGTCAGTAATGACTCCATCCTGAAGCGGGCGGACAGCCGTGATTGAATCGGGGGTGCGTCCCAGCATCTGACGGGCGAGTTTACCGACCGCCGTCCCACGACCTAAGACTTCGCGGGTTCCTTTTTGGAGCGCGACGACCGAGGGCTCATTCACCATGATCCCCCGTCCCTGTCGGGCCACGAGAGTATTGGCTGTTCCGAGATCGATCGCCAGATCGGGGCAGAAATATTGTTTAACGCGATTCAGCATCCGTGCTTACTCACATTAGTTCGTTTAATTTGATGGTCTATCAGAAAGCCAAGTTCCGGGTGCCACGGCTAATCTCGCTGGCCGTGCCGTTGTGTATTCGAACCAGATTCAAATTCACAACGGGAAATCTTCGGCATCTCCACCGTAAGAGATTTGCACTTTGGACATCCTGGAATACTTGTACCCACAATGGCACGGCTAACGAGATTAGCCGTGGCACCCCAAAATCTCTGAAGCAGAGTACGTAACTTGACTGTCCGGCAGGATTTGCCGGAGGGGTGTTGTATCGGAAAAGCTGAAACGGGACAAGATGGGGTTGGCTGTGAAGCACTGACGAACCAGGCCTCACCAGAATCCGTTACTCATTATGCCACAACAACTTACAACAGAACATTATCCACCGGTTTCGGCAGTTCCTCAACCTCTTCCTCGCCCAATTGCTGTCGGAGGTTGATTTCGATCGTCTTGGCGAGGGCCGCCACGGGGAGATCCTGGTCATCTTTGCCAAATGGCTCCTCGATTTCATCCCCGATTTCATCCAGCCCAAAGAAGGCGTGGGAGATGAGGAGCACGACGAGCGGGGTCAGCCACTGGACATCTTTGACGATACCGAATGGCAGGAAGAAACAGTAGAAGGCGACAGTCCGGTGAATGAGAACCGAGTACGCGTACGGAATCGGTGTATTCTTCACCCGTTCGCAACCTCCCTGAATATCGGTGAGCGAGGTCAACGTCGCATCGAGCGTCTGATAGTGATAATCGGTCAGCCAGCCCCGCTTCCAGGCCGCCGTCAACCGGACTCCCAGTTGATGTAACATCGCCGCAGGCACATTCCGCTCTTTGCGAAGCGGCTCCACTTCTTCGGATGGGAGAAAGGATTCCAGTTCGGGAAACGGATCGTCGTCCCGCAGTCCGTTCTTGAGCGTATGCACATAAGCCATCACATAGACGACCAGTTCCCGCTTGAGACCGTCGACTTCGGTCTGTTCGTCCGGTTGGGATGGCGTCAGATACATCGGCACCTGTCGTGCCCAGGTACGCGAAGAGTTGACCAACCGCCCCAGCAAGGTCCGCCCTTCCCAGTAGCGCTCATACGCAGCGTTATTTCGAAAACCGAGGAAGATACCGAGCGCCAGTCCGATCAGCGTAAACGGAGTGCTTGTCAGCGTGTAGTTATCATCGATATCGAAATGGATTTCGAGATACGTCACCACACAGGCACACAACGTCATAAACCCGATCCGCATCCCCGTATGCGAAATCGAAGTTCCCCGGAACGTAAACAGCATCCGTAACCAGGAATTTTTAGGATCAACGATCATTATGTCCGCCTGCCGAAACGGGTGAAGGAATCAGATGTCAGGGGATAAGATAGTTTCTGGCGGTGCGATTTGGCAAATGAAGGGGAGTGAAGCCACTCAATGAACTACTCCGCCCCAAAATACTCTTTCTCAATTCGCTTCACTTCCCCATCCACATCATCCCCTTCATAAAACGATAACCACCCTTTGAGTGTCGCTGATTCACCCGGGGCTAGGTCGGGGAATTGGGGGTCGGAGTGGAGGCAGGGGCAGCGGACGTTGCCCCAGGGGCGGGTGCAGCGTTCCCAGGCGGTGATGATGTACCGGTTTCCTTCGGACGATTTGCAGATCACGAACGGGTTGCGGAACTCTTTGTTCCCGTTCGTTAATTGGGCGAACTCGGGGGCTCCTTTGAGCATCACGCAGTTCTGCACGCGTAAGTCATCAAGCGCGGCCTCAGTTCCATTCGTTAAACTTAAGGTCATCAACATCGCACGACGATTCGGATCTTCTGCCGCATTAACGCGGGCGGTCGCGCGGTACTGGATGCCGTTGGGCAACTTGCGAGTGAGAGAGAGGGAACCATCCGGTTCTTGTTCCCATTCCTGCTTATCGAGAGGAATTCTCTGTTTCGACCAGACGGTCGGTACATGGATATGCGCGAGATAGGTTAACCCCAGATTCGACCAGAGTGCCTCGGGCAGATCCATGACAACATACGATTTCGGATCCCACGGTGTGAACAGGCTGATCTTCGTTTCCCGTTCGGGATCGATGGCCCCTTCAAGGAATCCGATTCGGGGATGACGCCCCCCCGGATACGGGAGCATTAACAGTTGATTTTCTGGTAACGCGGGACGGGTCTGTTTATTGATTTCGAATTTCTGAAGCGCGTTTTTGATCTCCTCTGCGGAAAGTCCCGTTGCCGACTGAATTTCCGCCAGCGTGTAATCATGGTACCAAACCATATTCTGTAACCACCGCTTTAGCTCCGTTTCATTCCCCGGTGTACGCGGAGTGACCTGATCGAGAGGAGGGGTTTCATCCGTTTCGATGGCGGGAAGACTGGCTGTCAGAAACAGCACGAACAGGAAAGGAAGCCAGTAGCGTGAATGAGGTTTCATCGAACATTTTCCAGAGCGAGATAAGAATGCCGAGCAGAGACAAGATTCTTCGACGATTTCGATGATACGAGGAACAGAAGGCGGAATCCATCATAGAATTAGGGACGGGACTCCCTGCGAGAATTTTCACAAACCCGGAATTGAGGCCGAACAGCAATCGTTTATCGTTTGAAAACGGATTCGAATCGCCTAGAATGTAAGGTGCATCTGTATCGTGGAACGTTCGGTTACGCATCTGTTGATAACAACACCGAGCGTTCTTCCGGATCTATCTTGAAAAGAGACCTGAATCATGCCCGAGATTCTCTTGTACGGTTCGATCGCGATTGCGGTCATCATTATCCTGATCGTCGTATTTCTCTTCGCGCGATACATCAAGCTATATGTCCGGGCTGTCTTTTCCGGGGCGGGTGTCGGAATCTTCGAAATCATTCTGATGTCGCTACAGAAAGTCGACCCGCAGGTAATTGTCGATGCCCGGATTATGGCACGACAGGCCGCCATTCGAGAAGTTCCAACCAAAATGCTTTCCGCACACTATCTCGCGGGAGGAAATGTCAACCGGGTTGTCCGAGCCCTGATTGCCGCACAGCGAGCACGGATCGAACTCGATTGGGACTCTGCGGCAGCGATTGACCTGGCTGGTCGCGATATTGTGGAAGCGGTGCAAACCAGCGTGGATCCGAAAGTGATCGACTGTCCGAACCCCCGGTTTGGTCGCAATACTCTGGACGGTGTCGCGAAAAACGGAATTCAACTGAAAGCCCGGGCAAGGGTTACCGTCCGTACGAACCTCAGCCAACTGGTGGGAGGAGCCACTGAAGACACAGTGATCGCTCGCGTGGGTGAAGGTATCGTCTCTGCCATCGGTTCCTCGGCTACTCATAACGATGTTCTGGCGAATCCAACCGTTATCGCTAAAGCGGTGCTGGCCAAAGGGCTCGATTCGCAAACCGCTTACGAGATTGTCTCGATCGACATCGCCGATATTGACGTGGGCGACAACGTCGATGCACGTCTGCAGGCAGACCAGGCAGAAGCTCAAAAACGAATTGCCCGTGCCAAAGCCGAAGAACGTCGCGCGATGGCCGTGGCCAATGAGCAGGCGATGAAAGCCCTTACTCAGGAGAACAGAGCCAAGGTTGTGCTGGCCGAAGCCGAAATTCCACTCGCCATGGCCGATGCCTATCGCGAAGGTTCACTACACGCCAAGAAATCGGAACACGAATCTGGTAACGGTGAAAAAATCTGATCGAGTACGATTGCTCACGACTTTCTGATCAGTGAACTCATGATCGGGAAGCGTGCAGATTTTTCTGATACTGTTCGATCGTGATCATCTGCGTGTTGTCGGATTTAATCTGTGAGTTCCAAAGATTGATTCGGTCCCGGTCCATATCGTTCAGTTTCCATTGAATCTGATGTTCGGATCGCAACTTGATCTCACCAATACCGGTATTCGCCGTCATACGAACCGTCAACGGCAAGGCCTTGATTGAGCGCATCCGGTTATTCAATTCAAGGCGTGCCCGATAGGACGTATCAATCGGATGTCGGACGTAGTTCAACTTCTTCACCCAATCCGCGAAGTCGAGATACTTGCGCACATATTCTTCCGGACGATCATTATGAAAATCGACCAAGTAAGACAGATAAGAGCTGGTCAGTTTTAACTGTTTCTCCTGCACGTCTACGGAGCGTTGAAACACGGGTTCCTGGTAAAACATGATCCGCTGGAACAACTCCTTGTCATGAGGCTGACTGGCGAGATTGTCCAGATGCTTTTTCGTTTCATCATCCGCCAGTTCAAGCATCTTTTCTATTTGCGCGAAGGTGATTTCTGTTTTGGTGTCGGCACGGGTATTGAGAATGACAAACTTTTTCCGAATCGGTTGCATGATGATCACCTCGCCAGCATCGTCCAGATAATCATACACTTCGCCTGCATGGAACAAGGTCAGACTCCGACTGATCACCGGTTTTTCAGGATGGCTGTCGTCGTAGACTTTCGTCAGCATGGAGAATTCTTGTGCAACAGACACATTCAATCCCCCCGTCAAACAGAGAAGCCACGAAAAACAGAGCACCCGCAGTACCCTATTCTTCTGCATGTTGAGCAAGAGAAGAAAAAATGAATGAACGGTCGAGGATAACTTCAGTGATGCAGTCATTATTCTGCCTGATTTGGTTTTAATTAAAAAAGGAACGGATAAAAAACGACAACGGGCGGACTAATCTGGTTCGCCTCTCGATAAGTTGTTTTCATGCAACAAGGGGAATCAGTTTTCCTTCCTGTTGCTCACTCTTTAGACTGGCGTTGATAAACCGGACAATCTCCAGCGTGGTTGTGGGGGGAACCGGGGTGGTCTTCGTTTGAAAACCATGAATGATCTGCTGACAGAGGTTGCGATAGGCAGACCGAGTCGAAACGGAAACGGGGAGAACCCCTGCTTCGCAGAAAGCAACAAAACCATAGGCTGTGCTTCCGGTACGGTTTCCCCTCAAGGTCGCCAAACGTCCGTCTTGCCAGCGAGCAGTCACCACTTCGCAGTCCGTTTGATATTGTGTACTCACTTCAACGCAGCCGGTGCCCATTAATGTGAACAGCAATTCGGTGGCATGAATGCCATAATGAAACAGACCGGGGTTACCCTCTGCTCGTTTAGCGGGACCGTAACTGAGGCAACCTAAGAGATCGCCGTACTGCTTCTGTTGTTGAAAGTGAAGCACTTCATCGGTAAACCGCAATCCGGAGGAGCTGAACAGAAACGTCCCCGATTCTTCAGCTAGAGCAACCATCTGTTCAGCATCGGCGACCGAACAGGCAAACGGCTTATCCACATAGGTGGGCATTCCCGCTTGCAAAAAAGGTCGAGCCCGCTCCCAATGCCGTTCGCCGGAAAGGGAAAGAATTAATACGGCATCAATCTGATCAAGTAACTCTTCGGGCGATTCAACAAACTGAACACCACAAGCCTCGACGAGAGGCCGAAAGACGGCGATTCGTTCCGGAGCCATGCGGGAATCTCCCGACCAGGCCGCCACCACGCGCGCACCTTCCACCCATTGATCGCGGGTCACGCCGACCTGATTAATTCGGCGGGTGAACTCGATCGAATGTGAAGAATCGAAATCGACTATTCCCAGTCGTAACATCATGTCCACGGGAATAACGGCGCACCGTGAAATCAGTCCCATCGCCTCTGTTTAAGGAGGTGATAGACACGATTTTCACAAGAGCTGGCGGAAAAAGGCATTACCTGAACTAGAGAGAGAGGAGTAACGCCACGTACGCTGAGCGGCCCGATTTCCTTTTCGGGCTGAAACTGGGTACGGATTTTATCTGTGGATTAGGTCCTGGGACCCAGAGAGAGGGTGCAGAGGGTAGACAGAATCGATTTTGAGAGCAAGATCAATTCCCAAAGGGGGAATTGCTGGGAGGAGGCGCCGTCTGATTATCCAACCCCTGTTTCAAAACAGGCAAAGTGGGTGACTTTTTGGCTTTAATAACCGGATTGCTTCTGATTACGCCATTTGGCCGAACGCCTCGCTTATTCAACAATAACTTCGGCTTGGTAACCGTCTGTAGAGAAGTTGCGATGACGATCGTGCGGTTGGGAATTTCAGTTCCCGCACGGCGAACGAGTTTCCCTTCCAGTTGTACTTTTGCACCAGACAATTTCTGTGCCAGTTCCTGCAATTCGGGTGTCTGACTGAAATCGACTTCCCATTTGAACCCGCTCGACTCAATAGTCACCCCGGTTGTCTCCCCTCCAATCGCCACCTCGCCTGTAGAAAGTGTACCGATCACTTTGACCTCAATCGAATCGGGAAGAAGGGCCCTGTCTGCAACGGGTGCCTGGGGTTGAGCTTCTTTCGGCTGAGCCGAGAGCACGAGTGTTGTTCCGAGTAGACACACAAAACTGAGCAGGAAAGCCTTCATTCTCTTCTCCTTCACATAAAGGGTGGATATCGAGAGCAGGAAGCAGTCTGTCTCCCTTCCGTAGTAGAGACTCTGCAGAAATTATAGTGCGCAGCAGGAAACGGATCAGTAGCAATTTTTTATGCTCTCGCCAACAAAGGAAACCGGGCCCAAGCCCGCCTCAATCTATCCGCTGGCCGAGCAA
>JAGQQC010000245.1 GCA_020426395.1 Planctomycetaceae bacterium | reverse complement strand
AGAATAAAAGCCAAATTCCTGAACCAGATCAAGAAGCTGGAAACAGGAAGTGATTGGGAGAAATCCTTTAGCCCCCATCCTAAAACCCGGTTGTGGCTGTTCTTCAACCTGTGAAATAATTGGAAATGTGATCCATCAGAGGGTTTTAGGATCACTTAAAATAGTTAGAAAGCGATGGGTTGCAGGAAATCCTATTCCGGAACCTTTCGTCCATGATGAAACGGGTAAATCGATGCCGACCATTCTTGTTGTTGATGACTCAGCCCCTGACCGAATTCGCATCGGTGGCCTGCTGAAGAAACTCTCGAATACGAATGTCGTGTTTGCCTCCAATGGGGTTGAAGCTCTCGAAGCCATTGAGGATCACGTTCCGGATTTGGTACTCACCGATCTGCAGATGCCCGAAATGGACGGACTTGAGCTGGTTTCCACCATCAAAAAAGATTACCGCCTGATTCCCGTCATCATCCTCACCGGCGCCGGTTCCGAAACCATTGCAGTGGAAGCATTGCAACAAGGGGCCGCCAGCTATGTCTCCAAATCAAGAATGGTCAAAGATCTGATCGATATCATCGACCGCGTCAAATCTACGGCCGAAGCACAAAGCGCCCAGACCCGGTTGATGACCTACCGCATGACTCGTAGCGTCACCGAATTTTGCATCGAAAATGATCCAGCCCTCATCTCCTCCCTGGTTAGCTATCTCCAGGAAGAAGTCACCCGGATGAGGTTCTGCGATGAAACCGAACGATTGCGTGTGGGGATTGCCCTCGATGAAGCCATTTTGAATGCCTACTATCATGGCAACCTGGAAATCAGTTCTGAATTAAGGGAACAGGACCACGAGGCCTATTACAAACTGGCCGAAGAACGCCGTCACATGGAGCCGTACCAAAACCGCCGTATTTATATCACTTCAACATTAACCCCCGAAAAAGCCACCTACGTCGTTCGTGACGAGGGAATCGGATTCGACCCAGGAATGCTGCCTGACCCCTCCGATCCCGCCAATCTTGAAAAGCCATGCGGTCGTGGTGTGCTGCTCATGAAAACATTTATGGATGAAGTTCGTTTCAATGAAGCGGGCAACGAAGTGACTCTCGTCAAACATCGCTCCAAATCGATGGGCGAAGATGAAGATGAGTAAGCAGAGATTCAATAGTCGCCTGAATAAGTTCTATTTCTCTCATACTTAAATATTGATCATCAAAAAACGCCGACTCATCATCATGAGCCGGCGTTCGTTTTATGAATGGGTTGATCGTCACTTCGGAAATTCGGTAATCTCATTTCCATTAATCGTTAGCATCGCACTCCAGACATCTGGATAGATGTTTTCGGAGACGACATGGACAGAGCCGTCACAAAATAGAAACATCCCGTAAGCTTTGTGAGGTGCCGAGACTCCACGATCCGCTCCCGGACCAGCCGCCGCGTTGGGAGTGAATTGACCATCGAACAATACCATGTGCCCGTGATCATCTCCTGGAGTATCGATGTCCCGTACTGCTGCCATCCACGCTGTTTCAAACGACGGATGTGGAGGGAGCCCTCCCAGAATGGGGCCATTCGTCCGTTCGCCGATGGCAATTGTATGTGTCGTGCCATCCTGGATATCAAGAATTTCGGTGGCACTGTTTCGAAAAAAGACACCTTCCGCAGCATCGGGAGTCGCGTCCAGGTTATTCGACGCATCCGCCGGCCCCCAATTCGCACAATAACTCGACGTTGCATACCTTTCGATGTTATTGGGATCACTGTCATCCCGTACCACCCAATTATCGGGAGAATACGTATCAGAAGGACAATGAAAAAATGGAAGTTGCTTCTCACGAATAACAGCATTCGCTGGATCAAATGGAGGTCGTTCAAAATCGATCTCGTCATGAAAATTCTGATGCTCCAGAAATGGGAGAATCAACGCGCCCCAGGCATAACCTAACTGGTTATCATCCCCGGTTCTATCGGGTGGATTCCCGGTTTGAGCCTGATAGTTATCTCCTGTGATATGAATATACCCGGATGGTAATACTCGATGGAGATCTTCATATCCATGCAGAGCAATCCCGATCTGGCGCAGCTTGTTCCGGCATGAGCTACGGCGAGCCGCTTCTCGTGCTTGCTGCACAGCCGGAAGCAATAGCGCCATCAGGATAGAAATAATCGCAATCACCACCAGTAGCTCAACCAGTGTGAAGGCGGATCTTAAGTGTCGAACTTTCATAAAGTGTTCCCTTGTTGAAGTAAAGTTTTGGAAGATTAAAGTTGATCCTGCGCAATATCCTACCCACACTTTTTCACAGAGTGCAGACGGACATCGGGATCAACAAATAGGAACGTTCACTATCCGGCTGTAACAGAATCAGGACACAATCTTCGCGCAGACGCTCCGCGCAAACGAGCGTTCTCTCTAATCTCGAACAGACCGGAACAGCAAAAGCCTCAACCCACATTCACTTCAGGGGGAGGAACCAGCGGGGGATAAACCGGCGAGAGATAGTACACATCCGGTTCTCTCTCTAGAGAACCAGAGCACGGAAAACCAGGTTTCCAACCGCAGACCGGATCATGGGGGGACTTGAATTCCCACTTCAGAAAAACGAACAGGCTATCCGGCCTGAGAATCACAGTCCACTTTGACGCCGTTTTTGTTTTTGCATCTGGAACACCCGCAGCGGTCTCTGAATACCGCTCAGCAGGTGGCCCAACGGCTGTTGATTCAGCCTCGGTTTCATGATGACCTTCTACAACCACTTCATATGAAAACTCAAACCACAAAAAACTGACGTGAATATGTTCCGCAGCAGAAACTTCCGTGACTTGACTATGAAGGTGTTCATCATGATGGCGCGAATGGTCAGCGCGCGAATGATAATGGTGGTGATGGTTAACATGCGAAGCATCGTGAGCAGAATGATGCTCATGGCTGTGGCTATGCCTGTGATGGGAGTGCGAGTGTGTTCCTCCCGCATGCTCGTGCATGTACTGCACATCAATGAACAGGCTCAAAAACAGCAAGAAACCGAGGAATCCCGCCGTCCACTTACTGAGCAGACGAACCCTCTTCCGGGCCCAAAATGCCCTGCACCAGTTCCGGGTTAAGTACCCTGTTCGCTTTAACCCTGCTCGATTTAACACGGGGAAATTTATCCAGGAGGTCCGTCACAGAAGTAAAGTCGTCATTATTTCAGGTTATCAACCTCAGTCTTATCCCAACAACCCGTGCACCGGTTTTCCAAGCCCATCTTTCGTTGCATAAAACGGTCGCTGCTGGACATCGACTCCATAATTTGCCGGGATTCCCAGCATATGGAAAATCGTCGAATGCAGATCCGTAATCGTCACCGGGTTTTCAATCGTCGTACAGGGGCGTTCATCTGCGGTCTTGCCATAAACGAGCCCTCGTTTCGCTCCTCCGCCAAACATCAACACACTACCGGCACCGGTAAAGTGACGGTGCATTCCATAATGCTTCAGCTCCTGAATCACGTCTGGTTGAGGTACCTGTTCTTCAACTTTCTTTTCCGGTTTTCCTTCCACCATCATGTCTCGGCTGAATTCGCTCGCCAGAATTACCAAGGTTCGATCAAGTAAACCCCGCTCTTCGAGATCAAGAATCAACTGGGCAATCGGACGGTCAATTTCCGGCTTCAACGTTTTCAAACGCGTGTGTCCATTATCATGCGTGTCCCAGTGCAGGAAGGGGACATACTCGGTCGTTACTTCAATGAACCGGGCTCCCCGTTCAATGAGTCGCCGAGCCAATAAACACCCCTGTCCGAATCGTCCCGTGTTATAAATGTCGAATTTATCTTGAGGTTCCTGCGCAAGGTCAAACGCTTCCGCTGCATCAGAACTCAACAGTCGATAGGCATTCTCCATCGATCGTAATAACGATTCCTGTTGATAGTCACTCGCTTCTTGCACAACTGGGCTTTGCTGCACCAGTTTTTGATACGCTTTATAACGTCGCTTGAACCGTTCCTCACTCATTCCCGCGGGAGGACGGACCGCATTGATTGCCTGATCCGGATTCGGCACCCGAAACGGACCATATTCACTACCCAGACAACCGGCTGTTTGAAACGCCTTCAATTCTTCCGCTTCTCCGTTCCCTTCGTAACGTTGACCGATATCAATAAACGCCGGAACCGCAGGATTCTTCGGACCAAGAGCATGGGCAATCCAGGCCCCCAAGTGCGGAGCCGCCACCGTTAGCGGAGGTTCATAGCCCGTGTGCCAGTGATACTGATGCCGTGAGTGCAGAATCTTGCCCAAGTCACCCACCACATGCGAACGAATAAGCGTCCCTTTGTCGATGATCGAAGCAAGATGTTCCAACCCTTCAGAAAACTGAATGCCATCGAGCGCCGTCGGTATTGAAGGAAATGTACTCAATACCGAATTAGATTCCATTCCTTTTTCAAAAGGAGTATACCGTTTCGGATCGAACGTCTCCGTATGCGCCATTCCTCCACCCATCCACAGCAGAATGACAGAATCAGCCGTGGGTTCAATCGCGGAACGTTCTTCCGCAGCAGCCAATAACCGGGGCTGTTGCGCAAACAATGCACTCGCCCCCGCCGCTGAAAGTCCTTGCAAAAATTGACGTCGATCAAATTGATAATTCATAACGATACCCTCGGGGTGTATCCCGAATTCCTTAGAAGTGATCCTGAAACTCTCTGATGGGTCAAGTTGATGGATTCTGGAAGAAAACCATTCTTAATGAATCAATTGGAACTCTGGCAACATAACGATGATCCAGAGTAAATCCTGGATCCCTTCCACGTTTTTCTCAGTACCAACCAGCTCCATTGCCGTTTGCATTTCCGTTTCCGTCGGTTCGCGAGAAATTGATAATAGATAAATCTGACGGACCAGTTGTTCGGCCTCTTCCGGTCCGTTCGCTTTCCAGTAATCAGCGCCTGCTTTCAACAACGAATCGAGCGTTTCACCATTCGTCAGTTCCAGCGCTTGTAAAGTCGTCGCAAAAGTATCCCGCTGCATAACAACCTGCTCTCGGTTGGGACGACCGAGTGCCGCCATCAAAGGATCGCGGTCTGCAAGACTCGCCCGAATTTCAGTAGCCGGTTTATTATCTTCATGCTCTTTAAGAACCGTCAGAATAGCTCCGTACTGTCCTCCCTGGCCACGCCCATCTTTTTTCGGGTCGGAAGATTGCTCTGGCTGCCATTTATGAATTAACACGGAAACCGCATCCAGAAACTGCTCTGCAGAAAGCCGTTTTACTACCGGCCCCTGAAAAGCGACAAATTCTTCTTCCGGAGGAAGAGCAGCTACGGAAGGAAGCTGATAAACCCAGGAAGTACAGATGACTTTCATCGTCCGTTTCAGATCGTAATCATGGGCAACCAGATCCGCTGCCAACCATTCAAGTAATTGCGGGTGCCAGGGTTCTCGATCCATTTCATGCACTGGCTCAATGATTCCACGTCCCAACAACGTGGCCCACAATCGATTTACGATCGTACGAGCAAGTCGCCCATTCTCCGGTTTGACGACAATGGCCGCCAACTGTTGCATCTTTTCTTCGCGCGAAGCAGATGACTCGATACTTCCCAACTGAGGGAAAAGATATGCGACATCTGCCGTTTCACCCGTTGCCGTATCACAATGATGAATCACCAGGGGTTCTGTCGCAAACACATTCGATAGCGCCCAGGCATCCTCCAGTTTCCAGTCCGAAATAAAACTGTCATGACAACTGGCACACTTCAGATTGATTCCCAGAAATACCTGCCCCAGATTCTGTGCCGCTTGCACTTCGGTTCGCTGACTCGCATTGACGACCCCGCGCCATTTGATTCCGCGAGCAAATCCTTCCGCACCCTGCTTGCCACTCAGTAGATCATAGACGAATTCATCGTACGGTTGATTCTCATAAAGTGACTTATACAACCAGCCGGTAATCTGCCGGCGCCCATCATCAATGAAACCTGTTCCTCGATAGGCATTCCGCAAACTATCGTTCCAGAAAGTTAACCAGTGATCGGCATAGGCCTGTTTCTCATTTAGTAACCGATCAACCAGTTTTTCTTTTTTGTCGGGTGATTCGTCCTTAACGAAAGCATCCAGCTCTTCCGGTGATGGCAATAACCCGACCAAATCAAGCCAGACCCGCCGAGCGTAAACCCGATCATCAACGACGTCATCAAGCCCCACCTGATGTTCCAGCAGATAATCAGCCAACACACGATCTATCGGGTTACCCATCCCCTCTACTTCGGGAATATCCACGGGTTGCAATTCGAGAGGAGCTGTCTTCGCACTACGAAAAACAAAACCCTCGCTCCAGGATGTTCCCTGTTTAATCCAGTTCGTGAGGACTTCAACCTGCTCCGACTCGAGTGGTTTCCCTTGGGGAGGCATCACCAGGTCGGCATCGGTCTCATTAATTCGCTCCAGAAAAATAGAAGCGGCTGGATTATTTGCATCAACCGCCGGACCGGAATCTCCTCCCTGCAGCAACAGTTCGCGCGTCGCCAGAGAAAACCCTCCTTTGGGCTCCGGCCCTGAATGACAACCGGCACATCGCTGCATGAGAATCGGTTTGACTTCCTTGTGGAAATCGATTTTCTTCTCCGTCGTTTCGGCAGCTATTCCCAAGCTGATGCCCCCTATCACGACAACAAGAAACATCGTTAATAATCGTTTGAACTTCACGCGAGCGAATCCTGAATCTAATTGGTCTCGATAATTAAATAAGTAGTTCTTTATCCATTTTAAGGGAGCCGCCCATCTGCTGTACAGTGTGGAGATGGAGCCCGGAGAGGAACGAAACTCCCCAAATCAACGTCTAATACTTTCCCTCGCCCCCAATAAAAAAAGCCTTCCTCATCGGTTTGATGGGGAAGGCTTTTGGTGTTTAATTCCGGCGATGACCTACTTTCGCACTGTGATGCACTATCAT
>JAGQQC010000244.1 GCA_020426395.1 Planctomycetaceae bacterium | reverse complement strand
CCCTCTTGAAAAATCTTATAACCCTCCGAGTTAGATACTGCCGGTCTCCTTTTGCTGGTTGATTTCAGAACCCGGTAAATCCTTGGTGCCTTCGTGTCTTGTATGTTTAATTCATCAGGATGTGATCCTGTTTTCGTTCCGAGAGGTAGAGCATGATCGAGCAGTATCAATGTGAAATTGAGGATACGTACGCGGAAGCCTTTCGCAGTTTGTACGCGGAGTTTCTGATTACAGCACGAGATCGTAAGTGGTTGGATCATGCTCTGCATGCGGCGACCGGTCACGCATCGAGCACGATCATGTGCGATTGTGAAGCGGGGCTGGATCGGTATGTCGGTCCGGGGGGAGATGAATCCTTTCAGACACCCGATGGTCGTCCCGGTGCCATTGTGCAATTACATGTTCCCCGTTTTCGTAAAGATCGAGTCACGGCTCTCGAAAAAGCCTTGCTGGCGCGCGTCAGCCAGAATGTCCTCACCTGCCCCACCGCCCGCTGCTTTAATAACCTGGAGACCGAAGAGTATTACCGGCTGGGTCGCAAGCTGGCTTACTTCGGGGATGGCCATGAATTTCTGGATGACCGCTATGGTCGCAAGATGTGGGTTGTTCCCACCATGGGAGGGGAGTTCTGTATCGATCGCCGATTTGGTTACGCCGATGGAATTATGGGAGGCAACCTGTGGTTCCTGGGGGAATCGGAAGATGCCGCGATTGAAGCGGCGGAAAGAGCGGCCGCCGCAGTAGAACAAACCCCAGGCACGATCACCACTTTCCCGGGTGGTGTCGCCGCCAGCGCTTCCAAGGCGGGCAGCAAATATCCATTTCTGTTTGCGAGTACCTATGCTGAGTATTGTCCGACTTTGAAAGAAAAGCTGGGCGAAAAATCTTGCGTACCGGATGGGGTCAACTCCATCCAGGAGATCATCATCAACGGGCGAAGTTTGGAAGTGGTGGCGGAGGCGACTTATGCTGCCATCGAAGCTTGCCACGATACGCCCGGTCTCGTCAAAATTTCCGCGGGCAACTACAACGGACGGTTGGGAAAGAGTTTTATCTATCTCGACCGGGAAAAACAGGCAGCTTGAGCAGCCTCTCCGTTTAACCCGATTGCCAATTTATTCACAGATTCAGCTTGAGCCTCTCTTTCCAGCCGAGGTAAGATAGACGTTCGCGAATCATGCGGTGAGTTCTATCCCCCTTTTGTTGACGGAATGTCATCCAGAAACGGGATTATTACATCCCGGTGAGGATTTTCGTCGGTCCAAACTCGCCCTTGAAGCGTCTATTACTGGAACCAACCGGTTTCCCCAAACCGGACCATGGACTGTTTGAATTTCTTACAGCCTGATTAGCTAGAGGAGTCTGGAATGATCTCGCGATTGCTGATCCCAATCTGCAGCCTTGCGCTTTTCTTTATCTTTCTGCCAGGTTGCAACAGCCCATCACAAGAAGGTGATACTGAAGAATCAACCGGAAAAGTTGAGGAACAAAATCCTCCTTCTACCGTCGCCCAGGTGGATTCCGCACCGGCTGAACCGGTCGATCAATACACTTCCGAACCGATAATGCCGTTTGCTGAAGAACAACTCGCGATCATCAACGCCTGGAAGGCGAACGCAGAAAAATACAATAAGTTGAAAGCCGTTCTGCAGGTCGAGTACATCAGCCCTCCCATCTATAACGCCGACAAGACTGAAGCCGAATTGCTTGCCGAACAGGTCGCTGTGCAACCGGAAGATTACACTATCAAAGAATGGCAGGATTCAATCTGGGTGGAGGGAGAACAATTTCGTTATGAGCGGGAAACGACCCGATTGCTTCCGACCGAATACTGGCCAAATTCACAACTGACCTACGATGGAGAACGCGAGCTACACACATTGATTCTTCCCAAAGACGAATCTGCTTCCCCACAAGGAGCGACCGATGCTCGTTCCCCCGAAGAACTGAATGATTATTGGCCATTAGAACTGGAATCTTTCTACAAGTTGGTTCGAAATGTCGATGATCACGATCATCTAAACTTCTGGGACTCGATCTCCGTTGATCGCCAGGAAGAATATGATGGCGAGGAATGTCTCGTGGTTAAAGTTGGAGAAACAGACCAAATCGAGTATATCGTCTCTCCTGCCAAAAATTACCAAGTCGTCAAATGGGTCGTTTCTAAAGAGGACGTTGCAGTCGCGACCAGTGAAATCAAATATCGAAAGTCGGACAACGATTGGTTTCCAACCAACTGGACTACCATCGAGATGAAAGAGGGAGACAAAGGTCCCTACACCGTCAAAGCGCGACAGGCGAATGTGACGGTTTCTGAATGGACTCCGAATTTTACCGACGACCGTTCTGACCTGTATGCACTCGCTTTTCCACCGGGAACGGCATTAAGAATGTGGGGAAGCTCCGACACTATCTTAGTGGCTGCGGAAGAACCGGAATCCGACGAATTCGTGCCCGATCCCACCACTCCTGTGGATGTTGATGCGGTTGTGAAAAAGGGGGTTCCCGATCCCGAAGATGAGGTAGAAGGTTTGCCGGCTACCCATGAACCGGTCAATAAACTCATCGCCGAATACAACGGGAAACGGATTAATCTGAATACGTTCTGTCTCGACCAACAGGGAAACATCCTGCTCAGTTGCGGTGGCGAAGTCCGGCAATTGGTGTTGTCCGAAGAGGAAAAGAAACTGCTCCAGGAAGAAGGTGAAAATGCCCAGCTTGATGCCACGATTGAAAACAAGGAGAGTGTGGTTCTGGTTTATTCGCCCGAACTCGAATTCGTGAAAGCCATCCCCATTCCCTTCAAGGCCACAGCTCTCACCCCATTCAACGAGACTTCCATCCTTGTCGCCGGCGAAGGTCGACTGGCTCGTGTTGATCACGATGGAAAAGTACTGCACTCGGGGAGTTCTCCCCAGATTGAAGACATTGATACTTATCGTGAACAAGTCATCGCCCAGGTCAAACAGGAGAGAGCCGAGTTTCGGGAGAGGTTTAAGGAAGATCTTGAGTTGTATCAGCAGCAGTTGGAAGGTCTGGAAAAGGTGAAGGAAGAAGACCGCTCTCGGGGGCAGAAACGAACCATTGAGGTGTTGCGAACGCAAATTACGTTGTTTGAACAGCAGCTAAAGTTTCTCGATAGTGACGAAGTCGATCCTCAGCTCGAAATGATGTTGCAGATGAAACTGCGCGTTCCCTCGTTGTCAGTCACCGCTCAGGATATTTTTGTAACCGTTCCGAGTACGGAAGGTTATGGGTACGAAGTCTGGCGGGTGGATCATGAATTCAAAAATCCGGCGATGATTCTCAGTGATCTGCGTGGTTGTTGCGGTCAGATGGATGTCTTCGCCCGGGACGACAAACTATACGTGGCTGAAAACAGCCGTTTCCGAGTAGCCTCCTTCGACCGCGACGGTGAAAAAATCGGTTCCTTTGGCAAATCCGACCGTACTTCTAAACAAGGTTTCGGCAGTTGTTGTAACCCCATGAATGTTCGCTGTTGTAGTAACGGCGATGTCCTGACTGCCGAATCGAGCGTGGGAAACATCAAACGGTTCTCTCCCGAAGGAGAACTCCTGGCGAATATCGGACATGTGCAGGTAACGGGGGGATGCAAGAATGTCGCGATTGAATTTGACGAAATACGGAATCGCTACTACATGATGGATCTCCCGAATCATACGATCCATATCCTGCATGCCGTCACTCCCTCAAAACAAGTGACCCTGAAATCGGAATCCACAGAGCTTTCCAACTGAATCGGGTTAGAGCGAAACGGATTCTGTTCCCGATAAGTCAGCAAGAATTCGCTTGCCGGTAAGCCAGGGCTCTTTACGCGCCCCTGCTCCAGCCAATTAGATGATCTCCCGCTTGGTATTTGCGGAGTTGTTTTTCAGGTTTTATTGAAAAAACAGCTTCAAATCACCGAAAAATGAGGTCAGATCGACCGGCTTGTACGTCCTATATTCTGGCCAACTGCTGCCCGAAGTTCTGGCCACTCTGACGGAACCCCCTCCGATTTCCCTTTCCACGTAGCAGGTGCAAGAGATGTCTTGGAAATTCATCGTGTCGCTGATGGTCTTTCTCTTTGTGTTCCTGCCCGGTTGCGAAAAGCAGACTCCTGAAACGGGAACAACTGTTTCACCATCGCAAATAGAAGAGCAACCAAAAGCTGCGGAACGAGAGCAAGCGACTGCTCCTGTGGAACCCGCGCCCGTTGCAGATAAGTCCGTCGAGATTGAAACAGCGTCGAATGTTGAGTCGTCTCAGAATGGAGAGTCTTCCGTTGAACCTGTTACCGATTCAACAGACGTTGCACGGGATCCAAGGATACTGCAAAAGATCATCACCACTTGGCAGGAGAACGCTCGAAAGTTCAACAAGATCAAAGCGGTTATCAAAGTTGAACAATTGAGCCCTCCTCCATTAACGACCTTTGATAAAGCATCAGTTCAGAAATTTCGTGAACTCGAACCAGAAGCATACACCACGAAAAAATGGGAAGAGAATATCTGGCTTGATGGAGATCGAATTCGGATCGAACATATCATGACGGAAATTCCGGAAGGAGAAAGTCACGCAGATTCCATGATGACCTACTCAGACGGAGAACGCCGTTTACTTCAAGCTCCTCCCAATGAACTGAAAACAGTATTCGTTAACCAGATCATTCCTGAAAAAGTCAGGACTCACTGGGCTCAAGAACTTAATCCGTTTTATCAGTTTGTCCGAAATACAGATGAGACCAGAATACCTTCTTATTGGGATAAGTTACGCATCATCGGCAAAGAAACCTGGCGTGATCAGGAGTGTCTACTGGTTGCTCCACCAGAATCAACAGCAGGACAAATTGTTTATTTTGTATCACCTGAGCAAGGTTACAACATTCTCAGAAAAGAAAACAGAAGAGCAGGCGCAGTCGTTCAATTCGCCGACATATCCTATCAGGAGGCAGCGGAATATGGTTGGGTTCCCACTGAGTGGGTTTATTCTTCTTTAAAACGTGACGCAAAAGGCGAATACAAGGTTCTGGGATCGAAAACGGTAGCTTCCCTTCAAGAGTTTACTTCCGAATATGACGAGTCGCGCATCGATTTATTTGCATTGACATATCCGGATGACGCCGAAGTACATCTGGCGGGCTCCATGGGGGTCAGTATTATCTCACATGCGGAAGCAGGTTCGCAGAAGAACGAGTCATCGAATAAGCAGACGGCTCCTACCGAGGGAGAGCTGCCGACGACTCATCAGGCTGCCGACAAAATTGTTGTCGAATATGAGGGGAAGCCGATTAACCTGAATACGTTCTGTCTCGACCAGGAGGGAAACTTATTGGTTAGTTGTGGTGGGGCCATTCATCAACTCGTACTGTCAGAAGAGGAGAAAAAGCTGCTCAAAGAGGAAGGAGAAGACGCAACCATCGATTCGGACATTGAAAGCCAAGAAAGCGTGATTCTCGTCTATTCATCAGACCGAAGCTTGATGAAATCCATTCCAATCCCCTTTAAGGCGACCGCGATGGCCTCGTATTCGGAGGGCTCTATTTTGATCGGCGGGGAAGGAAAACTTGGAAAGATTGATCGGGAAGGAAATGTGCTACTTTCCGCAGCAACCCCGCAGATTGATGACATCGATGCCTACCGTGAACGAGTGATGGCCGAGGCGAAGAAAGATCAGGCCCGAGTTCGCGAGTTGATCGGAGAAGATATTAAACTTTATCAGGAGCAGTTGGCGACCATTGAAAAAGTGAAAGAAGAAAATCAGACACGTGGTCAGAAACGGGCTGTTCAGGCGCTGAAGGATCAGATTAAGATCTTTGAAGGCAAGCTAAGTCAGGGAATTGAGGAATCTCTTGAGCAGGAGGTGAATTCCAAGCTGCAAATGAGACTGCGGGTTCCTTCGATTACCATGACTGAACAGGATATTTTTATCGCCCTGACCAGTCTGGAAGGTTTTGGATTTGAAATCTGGCGAGTGGATCATGATTTCAAGAGCCCGGTGAAGATCGTCAATGATCTGCGGGGATGTTGTGGTCAGATGGATGTTCAGGCTAAAGAAGACAAAATTTATGTTGCCGAGAATGGTCGATTCCGGGTTGCCATTTTTGATCGGGATGGAAAGAAATTGAGTACCTTCGGTCATGCGGATCGTTCATCCAAAACCGGTTTTGGTAGCTGTTGTAATCCAATGAATGTTCGTTGTTCCACGAACGGTGAAATTCTCACGGCGGAATCGAGTGTGGGAAACATTAAAAAGTTTTCTCCGGATGGAGAGCTGCTGGCGAATATCGGGCATGTGACAGTAACCGGTGGTTGTAAAAACGTCGCTATCGAATACGATGAACCTCGTAATCGGTATTACATGATGGATCTACCGAATCATACGATTCACATTATGAATGAGGTAGCTCCGTCAAAAGAGATCTCTCTGAACACGAATTCAACCAAAACAGCCCCTCAACTGGGCCATTTGCATGAATCTTCTATCGATACTTTTCCCCAAAGGAAATGATTTCATGGAACGTCTTCTAAATACCGTTTTGATGACCTGCTGCAGTTTGCTCTTGATGGTAACCAATCTGCAGGCAGAAGATTCGAAACCCGGACACCTGAATCTGATCATCATGGATCCACTGGCGAAACCACTGGCGTGTGATTGCGTCAAAGGATACGCCCAGCGGAAATATGAAAATCTGGGCGAATATCTGGAAAAGGAACTCGACCGTCCGGTGCATGTGGCTTGGGGAGGTTCGCTCGGTATCGCGCTCAACGCCAAAGTTGTTGATGGCGCCGATTTGATCATCGGGAAATCTTCAGTTGTCAAATCAGATGCCGCAAAAGCAGGAATCGACATCCAGCCGATCGCTTATCTGGCAGGCAAGGATGGCAAAGTTACGCAAACAGGTTTGGTCGTGGTTCGCGCGAATGATTCGGCACAGTCCGTGGGGGATCTTCAGGGATACCGGCTCTTTTTC
>JAGQQC010000243.1 GCA_020426395.1 Planctomycetaceae bacterium | reverse complement strand
CACTCAAAGTCAGGGAAGCGAATGTTACCAAAAGGAAAAAGCGTCCCGCTAATCGCTCAAACAACATATTCAACTCCAATAAAAACCCACATGGGAAAGACTTGCGAATTTTCCAGGCTGAACCAACAACTTCCTCGCCTGGGAAAAGCTGTGCGGTAATTACCTCGCAGGGAACCGCACTTAAGCTAATGAGTCACACCAGTTTGCCCGTTCACTACAGTCAACGCAAGTTGACAGTAGAACATTTCAGCAATTCAGGCTGTAGAAACGGGAGTAATTCTGGCAGGTTGCGAAAAAGCAACATCCCAACTGATCAAGAGAACACGACAACCGCTTAATCCGGGCTGGTACTGAAAGTGGGTCCTCAGTACGTGGACAGCTACAATGGTTTCAGTCGCCAGATCCCTCGATAAATCGTGCTACCGAGCTTGCGTTTTTTTCGTTCGAAGCTTGTCTGGTAATCCATGTCATGTTCCGGTTCATGTTCTTCCGGTGGGGGGCACGCATTGAACCGGGCATCGTGATTCATCAACGCCGCGGCAACTTCCCAGTAATCTTCAACATCAGTCCAGAAATGCAGGAAACCTTCTGGTTCGAGCACTTGGACTGCCCGATTAACGAACTCATCTGTAAAGATGCGACGGCGACGATGCTTTTTCTTCCACCAGGGATCAGGGAAGTAAACATGCACAGCAGCCAGAGAGTGAGGGCGGATGATTTTATCCAGCACGCGGTTGACATCGCCCCCCCAAATGCGTCCATTCGGGCAATCCCGCTTATGCAACCGGAGCGCTCCCCGACGCGCTTTTTTGAAATCGAGCTCGACCCCGACGTAGTTTCGGTCCGGATACTCTTCCGTTGCCCGAAAAACAAATAAACCCCGCCCACAACCGACATCAAGTTCAACCGGTTGATCGTTCCCAAAATACTCTTGCCAATCGATCTGTTCCGGAAGTTCATCAATCGCCACAAAATGAGGACGAAGATCAGGAATAATGGTGCGAGACATGACAGTGGCGATGATGGAAATTGAATGAAACAGAACGACCAAAGAGGACAAATCAGTACTTGATCCTCATCAAGAATGGGACACTCACTTTTTGATTTCATGTTCTCGATTGATGGGCACACCGATCATGGAGCCACTGAAGACCATTTGTCCGTTGACGAACCCCTGAAACTGAAATTCTGCCCGACGATTCGGACGAATCTTCCCTGCCTGGGCAAGTAAAACCAAACGACAGTTCGGGAAAACAGGGACTCGGAAACGAACATCGTTCATTCCACCAAAGCCCACGTAATCCCCACCCATAATGCCGTACTTCTGCGCATAGAATCCGGCAAGCTGCGCGGCGGCTTCGCACAGGATCACTCCTGGCATCAAGGGGAACCCGGGCATGTGGCCGGTCGTCCAGAACTCCTTGTCAGTAACATCTTTGAAACCGACAATCCCATGATTTTCTTCATCGACATGGACAATGCCGGTCAACTGTTCCATTTCGTGGCGCTGCGGATTGACCCGGCGAATTTCTTGCAGGTCAAACAGCGGCTTATCGTAGTTGAAGGAATCAATGTCGTATAAGGCACGCGGTGGCATGCGAAAACTTCCCTTGTCTTGATAGTCCGTCTGATCCGTCCGTCATGGACAGATCAAGTTGTCGGCTAAGTCCTAATGTGAAAATGACTAACTCTTAAAACTGCCCAGTTTAAGAGAGATTGAGTACCTGCTTTAACTGGTTTAATTCTGTGATCAGGCAATCTGGTTTCGATTGTGGGTCACGCAGACCATCGTTGGTCGCCCGTAAGCTGACAGCATCCCCTGCATAGAGGATGGTCCGAAAACCCGCCTGGCGAGCTAATGCCAACCGCTGTTGCAACTTGGAACCCACATACACAATCTGTCGAGGATTCAATCCGGCTTGTGAGTACCGGTCGGCAACCTGCCTGAAAAAAGATTCCGATTCAGCCCGGATGCCCACGTCGACAGAAAAAAGTGATAGTGAACGAGAAATTACCTTTTCTGGAGAATTTAGTCTACCTTGACACTGTAAATGCCGCAATGTTTGAAAGAATGTAAACTTCTGGCCATTATCAACCAGGCCCTGATGCAGGCCCGCCGCATGCAGCGTTTGCAGCACTTCTGCGGACTGCGATTCGGGTTCGACTCCCTGTAGACAGGCGTGGAAAAAGTAAGCCACTTTTTCACTCAGTTCGTCCGGTTCACCCAGTAATCGCACATCGTACTGGTAATCTCGCTCTCGTAAGCGGTCGAAGATTTTTTTCCAGATTGCGGAAGAATCGATCTCGGGGAGATCTCCCTTGCGAACCCCCACCATTTGTTGCTCTTCGAGCAATTTTTGATACTGGGGAAGCAACACCTCCCAGGGCTCCCCCGGTTTGCGGTGCATGCTATTCCACATATTGTATTGCTGGATAGTCTTACTCAAGGCAACCTGCAGAGGGACCCGATGCTCGGTCTGGTGCCGAAGTTCTCCCTCAGCAATGCGCATAAGCGTGCCGTAGCTTTCCCAGCAGACGGCTTTGATGCCCGGAATGGCGCGCAACATCGGCTTCGCCTTCACTGGCTGGCGAGGGGGTGCTTTGGGCCAGTTCAGGTTTTGCTTTTCCAGAAAATCAATGTATTTATCGAGACTTAACCCCATGATTACTCCAGCATACCGGCAAGAAGCCCTGCGGAAACCTCCCTCTTGTCGCAATTTCACGTTTCTGATACAAAACGGATCGGTTCGGGATCTAATCCTCTATTACAGAAGAAGTTAGCGACTCCCAATTCAACAGGGGTTCTAGCAGAACCAGGCGACGGAAGGAACCGTCTACATGAGTACGCGTACAAAAACAACTGGCTGGTTACTGGGTCTGGCGATTCTTCCCATGTTCTTCTGCATGGTCGCCCATGTGAATGGAGTCACTCCCCAACCTCTTCCTGAAGCGACTCCGCGCCCCGCACTGGTCTTTGAGCAATACGCGGCAGAGCGACGCGACCTGTCACATAAAGATCGAGTCTGGGTCTATTATGCATTCGTAAATCGTTCTTCTGAGCAAGTCCGACTGGATGGCATCACCCCTGATTGCGATTGCGTCCGAATCCAATTTTTCAAAGCAGGCGCTGAACTGAAAACCGTTTTTCAGCTTACGCCAGAGGACGAAATTAACGACTACCTGGGATATCAACTCGAACCGGGCGCCGCTTATTACATCCTGGCCCAGATTGACAGTACGAATAAACAACCAGGGTTGCACGAATACGACATCGAGGTTGCCTATGAGGATACCATGCCACGCAAGGTAACCTTGCATTTCAATGCCGTGCTGCCGGAGAAGAAAATTGTCGTCGAGCCGGAACTGATCCAAATCACACAAACAAAACCCGAAGTGAATTCTGCCTCGGTCTGGATTGCCGATTATCGTGGTCATGATCTGAATGTGAAATCGATCCGAACTAATTCAGACTGGTTCACAGCCAAATTGGGCAAGACAAAGATCGATGGAATCAAACGTCTGGAGATTGTCGTCAGCACCACCGAGACGATTCCCAATGGTCGTGAGAAAGGGATGGTTGAAGTCACCACCGACGACCCTGATCATCCCTATGTCCGCATTCCGGTCTTTATTGATGGTATTCAGGGCAAATTAAAGCCCTACATCGCGGAAACGGAAGCAATTCAAGTTCAGATTCGACCGAATGACGAGGCGGACCAGAAGTATGCTTCCAAGTTGATCTCTCTACCAGGTTATTCATATGCGATCACTGGCTCGAGCGCTTCAGTTGATTGGGTGAGTGTGGAAGTGCAAGCTCCCGTACTGGATGAAGGTCATAAACAGATCGTGCCTGTCCAACTCCAATTGAACACGCGTAAAGAACCGGGAACATACCGTGAAAAATTGAAGCTCGAATTGAATGATCCCGATTGGCCCACACTGGAAATTCCAATCAAAATTGAAGTCCTTCCCGGAAAACAAGCGACTTCCCCGAACGAATAAGCTGGGTCTGGAATCGCGGCCCTTGCAGGGAAAAGCCGGATCGGTCATAACAACGAATAGACGTATGTCATCGTTTCTTTAACGATGTAAGAGACCGCTCGTTGTTATTTTGCCCCAGATGGAAGACCATGACTGACCGCAGTTTTTCCCGCTCGCATGCTGAGTTTACCCGTGCTTGTCAATCAATCCCGGGAGGAGTCAACAGCCCCGCCCGCGCATTTGGTGGTGTCGGAGGAGAGCCCGTCCTGATCGAACGAGGGCAGGGTGCGAAACTGTACGACATCGACGGAAATGAATACACCGACTACATCGGTTCCTGGGGACCACATATTCTCGGCCACCAGCACCCGGCATTAATTGCGGCGATAGAAGAGACGCTGAAACGGGGAACCAGTTTTGGTGCTCCGACGATTGCCGAAACAGAAATCGCAGAACTTCTCTGCGAGGCTGTCCCCTCCATTGAATCGGTCCGGATGGTGAATTCAGGAACCGAGGCGACCATGTCGGCGATTCGCCTGATGCGTGGGCACACCGGTCGAGATGTCATTATTAAATTCGCTGGTTGCTATCACGGTCATGTTGATAGTTTACTCGTTCAGGCGGGTAGCGGCGCCCTGACACACGGGAATCCGTCCAGCCCCGGTGTCCCCGCAGGTTGTACCAACGATACACTCGTGCTCACGTATAACGATATAGAGCAAGTTGCGGCGGCATTTGAAAAAGAAGGCGATAAGATCGCCGGGGTCATCCTGGAACCGGTGGTGGGGAATATGGGGGTGGTCATTCCCACGATGGAATTCCTGCGAACGCTACGTGAACTTTGCACAAAACATGGAGCATTACTCTGCTTTGACGAAGTGATGACCGGTTTCCGCGTCGCCTTCGGCGGAGCCCAGGAACGATTTGGAATTACCCCCGACATGACAACGCTGGGAAAAATCATTGGAGGAGGCATGCCGGTAGGCGCTTATGGGGGGCGCAAAGAGGTGATGCAATCGATCTCCCCCACAGGCCCCGTCTATCAAGCGGGAACTCTCTCGGGGAATCCGGTCGCCGTTGCCTGTGGTCTGGCCACTCTGCGAACATTGAAAGAGACCAACCCGTACCCCGAACTGGAAGCGAAAACCACCAAACTGACCGCAGGCTTAAAATCAGCAGCCGAAAAAGCAGGTCTTGAGCATCAGCTTGCCCAGGTGGGCAGTATGTTCACACTCTTCTTCAACCCGAACGAAGTCACCAATCTTGATGTTGCGATGAAAAGTGATACCGACCGATTCTCGAAATACTTCTGGGGCATGCTGAACCGGGGACAATACCTGCCGTGCAGCCAGTTTGAGGCAAACTTTGTCTCCGTCCCGATGACAGATGCCGATATCGACGCGACGATCAAAGTGGCGGAGGAAACCTTCGCCGAAATGGTGGGGTAGGTAAGGCAGTGCCTGACAAACTTTTCTCTGTGATGTGCTTCACGATGAAACAAACCGGTGCTGCCCGTACAGCGACAACATCGAGGAAATTCCGATGTTGCTTGCCCTTGCGGATCTTCGACACCTCACGACGTGGAAAAGTCATCCCCGATGATAAGTCAGGCAGTGCCTGACCTACACAAGAAGCACATTATGGATTCGCCAGGAAGTGGCAGATGTCTCCGTCCTGCATGACGTACTCTTTTCCTTCAACGCGAAGATGCCCGGCGTTGCGGATCTCTTTTTCGCTTTTGTATTGTTCGAGGTCACTGACAGAATAGACTTCGACCCGAATGAAAGCGCGCTCGAAGTCGGTATGAATCACTCCCGCCGCCTGGGGAGCTTTGGCACCGATTGGGATTGTCCAGGCGCGAATTTCTTTGGGACCAGCGGTGAAGAAGCTGTGATAACCGAGCGTTTTATAGGCGGCACGAGCAACGACGTTTAACGCAGGTTCTGTTAGACCGAGCGATTCCAGCATCTCTTGCCGGTCCGCTTCATCCATTTCTCGTAACTCCGCTTCAATCGCGGCGCAGACGGGGATCACCAAGCCACCTTCTGCTTCGGCCCGCTCTCTTAACTTCTGCACGTGAGGATTCTCGCCTTCCAAATCGTCATCCGAAACATTCGCGAGATACAGAACTGTCTTCGCCGTAAGAAATCGATAACCGGTGAGTAGCTTACGATCCTCCGGGTCGCTGAATTTCAGTTTCCGAATTGGTTCACCTTGATCGAGCGTTTCGAAGCATTTCTCCAAAATCGCCATTCGCCTTTTTGCTTCAGCATCTCCCGCCCGCGCTTTCTTGGCGGCCCGCTCTTTGGAAGACTCCACCGTTTGCAGGTCGGCAAGCATCAGTTCGGTGTCAATCGTCTCTACATCGCGGAGTGGATCCACACTCCCTTCGACATGAATCACATCCTCGTTGTCAAAGCAACGGACGACATGGATAATCGCATCGACATCACGAATGTTGGAGAGAAACTTATTCCCCAAACCTTCACCCTCGGACGCCCCTTTCACGATTCCGGCAATATCAACCAGCTTCAAACCCGTGTGAATGATTTTCTCAGTCGGCATATATTGATTGATCGTGTTCAGTCGGTCATCCGGAACTTCAACCACCCCCACGTTTGGTTCGATCGTACAGAAGGGAAAATTCTCACTCGCAATCCCGGCGGCAGTTAGCGCATTAAAGAGGGTCGACTTGCCAACATTCGGTAATCCGACGATACCAGCTTCCATAATGTGATTTCTTCTTTAGATGCAGTGAAACAGGGTGAAAATGAAAGCGGCATTGTATCGACCGGATCGGAAAGAGTCATCCAACGGGACCGGGAAAACCCGCTTGGAGGAAGAATCAGCCCCCAGCGGAGCTGTACCTTGTGTTTTCTCTCCTAACCATTGAGAATAAACGCTTCCTGCCTCATCGCCCCTTCCTCCAAGCCCGCATCAAGGCATGTTTCATGTCCAATTCCTCCCGCCCCTCCCTGACACAGGATTTAGTCCTCC
>JAGQQC010000242.1 GCA_020426395.1 Planctomycetaceae bacterium | reverse complement strand
GGTTTCATTCGATGGATCAGTTCCGCGGATTCATCATCTTCGCGATGTATCTCGTGCACTGTCATCTGTGGCATTTACGTGTTTTCGAGAACCACGACTATCATGCCCAGTTCGGCGATATGATCATGCCGGGGTTCATTTTCGCTGTCGGGTTTTCCTTCCGACTCTCAATCCAGCGTCGCAAACAGGCGATGAACCATTTCTGGCTGACAGCCAGTTACCTTCGGCGCAGCTTGATCCTCATCTTGATTGTCCTCCTGATGGAAGGTTTTGGTAGCCTGGGAACGTGGGACGGGATGAACAACCTGCCCCGAACCTATGTCGGTGAGGCCACCGTCGAAGAAGGGGCGACTGACGTCGGCGAGCAAAACATACTGGCCCGGCTGAACGCGCTGCAAGGGAGCAATAACAATGCCGACGGAGTAGAGGTTGATGCCGAAACGGATGAGGATGAAGCGTGGTTTCCCAATCACTTCTGCATGCATTGGTGGCATTGGATACTTGGCATTTTCCATCGACAAATCTGCGAAGTCCTGGGCATCATCGCGGTGACCCAGTTCGTGATTCTCCCGTTAATTCTGACCAGCGCCCGTGTGCGAATCATTGCGATGTTCCTCTTCGCATTAGCGCATCCGTTTATCAGTGCCTGGTTTGGTTGGAACTACCAGTGGGGACAGCCCAACGTGGTCGACGACTTCCTGAATTTCACACCGATGCGCGGTTGGGACGGGGGACTTTTCGGAAATATCTCCTGGGCTGCCGTCATGTTGGCGGGGAGCCTCTCCTATGATTTTGTCAATAAGTTCAACATCAGTTGGAAATCGGCCGGTCAAATGGCGGCTCTGGGAGCGATACTCATGGTCGTTGGATACCTCGGTTCCATTCCGAGCACGATGTACAACCTGAATGGCGAAAACCAGGCCGAACTCGCCAATCAAGAGAGGGAATTCGCCGAACATCCGTTCGTTCCCCCTTCAGAGGCCGTCAGTGAGCATTCATTTACCGATTGGTTTCCTCCTCTCCCGATACTGCAATCGGATGAAGAGTGGCAGGTGGCCCGAAACTACTGGATGATGTCCAAGAGAATTGTTTCGCTTCCCTACGTGCTGTTTTCGATCGGCTTCTGCTTTGCCCTATTCGCATTCTTCATTGCGATGAGCGATATTCTTGGTGTGAAAATCGGCGTCTTTCGTACACTTGGTACCAATGCGCTGATCGCTTACGCAGTCCATTTTCTCGTCCTGCGGTATGTCGCCGGCCTCTTCCCGCAAGGCGCCCCAGATTGGTTCAAGTTCGTGCAGTTCGGTTTCTTCTTCGCGATTATGTATCTGATTCTGTTCAGTCTTGAACGTCGGAAATTATTCATTCGATTGTAAATCTGAATTCTCATTCTTTCGCGGTGCTGTCGCGCATAAAAAAATCCCCCCGACCTGCAAGCAGGCCGAGGGGGTTCACGGAGTTTTCAGTGGTATATCTGTTGAGTGCTTCAGAGAGGTTTCCGCGATTGCTTATTTGTAGATACCGAACGAGAAGCCCGGTGTGTTGATCTGGATTCCTTTGCCGTATCCGTAGCCGCCATATCCATAACCGCCGTAGTAAGGTTTGTTGTAGTATCCACCGTAGAAGTTATGTCCTTTGTGTCCGTGGAATTTGTGACCACCCCAGTTGTTGTGGTTGTGGTTGTGGTTGTGTCCACCGTTCCAGTTTTTCTTAAATCCACCACCCCAGTTTTTTCCACCAGCGACAGCAGAATCAACGTGAGAGACACAGAACAAACCAGCGACAACAGCAGCGATCAGGAAGTAGCGTTTCATTTTATTTCTCCGTGAAATTTAAGGTTTGAGTTTCGTATTGAAACCAGTTGTTGTTTGATGGCATTAGGAAAATGCACCTGGCGTGCCATCAAATGGTGTCACGGTGAGAAAATAGTGTAAGTCATTATTAGGTAATGGGATGCGATTTTTATTTTTCGGTAAGAATCTTTCGGCACAAATTGCGAATTGTCGTCATAATGATAAAACGGAATGGTTTTGAGGTCGATTTGATGTCGCTTTCTGAAGGGATTCCACGTGTTACTTGCCAAGCGCGAATTCCTGGAACTTGATCTCAAGAGTGATCAGGTCTTCTTTGAGATCGTTTTTCCCTTCGAGCACCAGGATTGCCCCTTCCGGATAAACTTCCGAGTTCGATCTCAGAAACCACGTCGCTTGAAAAGAAGTATACTCCGGGCTTTTAATCACATGATTGGTGATCTGATTGGTTGAGTATCCCTGGGAATTCGTTAGTTTCGGTGCCAGAGAGGGAAGAAGTTCCTCCAGGTGGAAACTTTTACCCTGATACAGATTCGTGATTCGCTGCCGTGTTTCATCCAGGTCAGTACCTTCTTCGGGAAGACTTTCCACCCTCTTTTTGTCATAAACGAAATTGAAACGGGGTAACGTGGCTGGAAAGTAATGCGATGTCAGGCTTTCCAGGTGACTCAAAGTCCTCGCTTTATCCCGCGAATTCTTAAAGGGACGTCTGGAGTTGCTCCACAAGACTTTCGTGTCCAGCCCATGTTCGATAGATCTCCGGGAAGATTCCGGGATGAACTCGCCGCTCTCTTCCACGAGTGTTTCTATGTCCGATCGAATCGTTTCCAGGATCTCATTCATCTCTCCTTCGAATTGATTCGTGTCCGCGATGATCATTTCCATCTTCGTTTTATTGGAAATGCGTGTTTCCCACACAGAGGCAAACCGACCCATCGTGAAACAGAATGCGCAGGCCAGCAGGACCCCGATCAATTTCAGGGCTCTGGGGAAACTACCGGGGGTTTGGTCGTTCATGCTTGATTCTCTAGATCTTGTCCAAGATAAGTGTGGCGGCTTATGTACACGAAAATTTTTTGAAAACGTGGTTTTGCGCCGCCAGAAGCCGCTATGTTAAAATATTCCACCTAATGGAGACTTGATTCATTCGTTTTGGTCAGGATCAGGCGAACGAGGATATCATCTCCATTTTTATCCTTGTATCGAAGCAACTCGTGGGGTCCTTCGTCGTAGAGTGGATGTCGTTTGTCCAACTCGTAGAGCGGAGTGTGTGCGGTTGTTCCGGGCCCAATCCCGTATGAGCAGGAGGTTCTGAAGTTAAAGCTCGGTTTCAGCATCAGAATATCGATAATCGACCTCTTCGACAGCATGTCTTCACTTCCTTTGAAAGAACAACCTCCCATCCCTTTCGATTTTGTTTCATTGAACAGCTCGAATGTGCCATGGATATCCGGTTCGATTCCCAACGAGATTTCGACTCTATTCCCTCCTCCCGGATCGTGCACCGTCAGGTGTGTTTCGAATTCCCCCAGCTTTTCACGGCCCATCAGGTAAATCGAAGTCCCACCGAAAATGGTAAGCAGCATCAGGCCAACGAGTATTCGTACTCTGGTTTTCGATTTCTTTTCTTCTGACTGGGAGGCAACTTCGTTCAATGTGTTATTCCCTTCATGAAGAACTCCTTAAATGTCAGATCGAGATCAAGGGTACCTTTCACTAAGTCATTGGTGAGGTTGATGGTCAACATCGCTCCTTCAGGGTGTATTTCCGAATGCGAATGGATGTGATAGATCAATTTTTGGGTAACCAGGGTTGGTTCGTTGGTAACGGGATCACGATGCCGCATCGTTCGCTCGTGTAATCTTTGACCTGTGTAAACCGAATTGGTGTAACGTTCCCAGTGTGCCTCTAAACTGGGAAGCAGTCCCTTCAAGGAGTCAGTTTGACCTGCATAAAGTTGCTCAATGGGGGGCGGGAGTATAGGGGGTGTTTCGGTACCTGCTTGTATCGGGGAGCGATCGTATTTGATGAGGACATGCGGAAAATCTAACTCATGATACGAAGAAGCTAAATGTTGTAGCTGTTCCAAAGATGTCGCTTCAGGAAACATGTCTTTCAATGAACGACGATTTTCTTCCCAGAGTAGAGGATAAGTGAGCTGATGTTCGATGCGGTTGTGCTCATCCTCGGGAATGATTTGTTTACTCACATTGAAGAATGATTCCAAATCACCATGAATGGTTTCCAGCAAATCACTCATCTCTGATTCGAACTTCGCACTATCCGTCATAACCACGTTCATCTTCGCTTTGTCCGAGAGGCGTTTATCCCATACGCCGACAAATCGGCCTACTGTAAAGCAGAGGATGCAGATCATAATCAGGGCGACAATTTTGATCGCGCGAGGGAAGCGGTTTAGTCGTTCGTTTGGCATTTTCTGATAATCGGTTGTTCCACGATCCGTCATGGTTAAGGACTGTTTTCCGTTTTTTCCGAAAGCTTCGTCAAGCTGATTTTAATGTCCAGGAAGGTATTGGCCACCTGTGCTGCCAGTATCATGAATATGCCGATGACAAAATACTCCGGTGCTGAAGGCATAAGCATGGCCAGAATGCCGGCGAACATCACGAGCCAGTTAAACAACCGAGCTCCACGTAGACCGGCTAGTTTCAAATCAGGCAACTGGATTTTGTCATCATAGTTATTGTAACTATTGTTTTCGGTTGGCATGGGATGTGTTTTTCCAGTGTAAGGTGTTGAATCGGAGTCGTTTTGTGTGGATTTCAAATTGGTGTAATTCCTACTTCCCCTCAAGTAGTGCGAAATCACTCAGTTCCCAGGTCTGGTCGAACTCATCAAGCAATTTTACAGCAATCTTGAACTTCTCCAGCAAACGCCATTCAGGGTTGGGGATCGTCATTGTCAAATGGGTGCGGTTACCTGTCTCCGGTGATCGGTTGGTATCCTTAATCTTTTTGAGGCAGGCGATATAAATGTGGTTCACTTCGTCGTTAGATCCACCAAACGCCCAGTGAGAGAGTTCGTATTCCGGGTTGAGAATTGCCGATGAGTTGTCCTTCAGTGTGAGTGAAATGGACATGCCATCGTCGTCCCAGGTTTGCGCTGCATTGTTAATAGTTAATGTTAGCTTGCTTTTTTCTTTAGCGATGGCGCGGGCACGCTCCAAAATTAGAGAATATAGATCTTCTCTCAATTTACATGAATCAATCGGTTTCGGATCAGAGCCAGGGGCAGTTTTGAAATCAATGCTCACGGTCTTGCCGATTTCATAATTCGGAGAGGAATTCTCACCTAAATCGATCCACTCCACCGCACCGTCGACGGTGGTGATTTCGAATTCTAAGTTATTTGATTCGCCCAGTTTTTTCAGCGTCGCCTCGACGATTTCCTTTACATCGCTCTCTGGCAACGATGCAGAATGAGCATGAACCGGGTAATCGATTTCCACCGTCGATTTATAGGGGAAAGCGTTGTGAGATTGCTGGGTTCGACTTTCGGTGTTCTGAGTTATGACTAATGTGAAAATAAGTATTCTCACCAGATAAAGGCCGCAGAAGAGAAGCAGTAATGTTACCAATGTCCATAAGATGCGTTGCATAGGTCTTTTCCATTTATATAGCGATTGAAGGCGAATTCTCCGTGTTAGCGTCAATCATCGGGTAGCTTTTCTATGGTAAGCTGACCGATTATTTTTCTGTCGTCCTCCTGATAGCGGTATAGAATATGGGTACCTGGTTCGTAGATTGTATGAATTTCGCCCGGTGTGTACTCATATTCAACGGTCTCGGCGAAATTTGCGGGCACGCCAACACCTGATTGCCCCGACATGTGATATTTTTTCCCCTGTATAAGATCTAAGGGAGTCCGCATGGCTAAGCCAGCCCTTCCTCTGTTGTAACTACCCGCGGAGGTGAACGGTTCAGTTTCACCTTCCAGCAAAGCTTGCAACTCAATTGAATATCCTCCGGCCTCCGCAGAATTGATAAACATCATCGGTGGGGGGCCAGGCGAGAAATTCATTTCGAAGGCGATCAATGGATCGGGGCCACGAGTAGCGATCCGAAAAATCGTATAGCTTAAAAGCAGCAGGAGGATCCCGAACGCAATGGTTCGTTTTCTGATCCTCCGAGGACGGACAGTGACGTTGGAGTGTTCGTGGAAGGTCATGACTTGCCAGTTTGAAAGTTGGCCGCGAATAAGCTGAGCGACGCATCGTCACCAACTTCAGATGTTTCATCTCATCAGAACATTATCCGGCGGATCGGGATCGACTTCGATGGTCAGACTCAACACGATCAAGTCGCCGTCCCCATTCTGGTAACGCATTAATTCGTGCGTGCCAAACTCGTGGATTTTATGAACCTCGGCAGGTTCGAAATTGTACTCCAGTTTGGTCATGGGCGGTTTATAGTTGAAGCCAGAGGAATACAGTTGGAACTTCGGCTTGAACAGACGGAAGTTGAAACTCGTCCCGCGAGATCGCAATTCGACTGCTTTCCAGAAACCAAGATCATCCAAGGCGCCGATCTCTTCCGATTTCGTCTCATTGAATTGCACCACGCGCGATTTAATGTTCGGACCGTGCCCGCGGGCAATGTGAATAACATTTTTCGCGCTCCCGGCCGTCGGCCATACGTCCACGCTGAACTCGCACAAGGTCTCGCGTTTCAGCAGATAACCTGCTGTAATCAGGCTGCCGAAGCCGAGCACCACGATCAAAATGATCAGTTTTTTTCTGGTGAGGCTGGTTTGGGACACTGTTTCAAGACCTTGTTCTATTGCGATATTCTCGGCGAATCTTAACCGTGCATCTCCAATACAGTATAATCAATTCAACGTCCATTAAGCTAACAAAATAACAAGGTCCCCATCCACCGCTTTTCCGGCACGCGACTTATGTCCTCTTCCGACGAACCACTCGCATATCAGGATCCTGCGGCGCTCGCTTCTTTCGGGCGGATGGAACTGATTGCGCGAAAGCTGGTGGAGGGGTTTATGGTGGGGCAGCATCGATCTCCGTACAAAGGGGCGTCGGTGGAATTCGTGGAGCATCGGCAGTACTACCCGGGCGCTGAAATTCGGCATATCGACTGGCGCGCTTACGGCAAGACCGGAAAATATTACGTCAAAGAGTTCGAAGAAGAGACCAACTTACG
>JAGQQC010000241.1 GCA_020426395.1 Planctomycetaceae bacterium | reverse complement strand
TCTCCTTTCAGGAGACATCACAATGCAATCAGCAGGCCAAACTGTTCAGTAATTGAATGGTTTTGCAACTGGTTCTAATACATTGAATAAATACATCGGTTCGTCATCAACATAAAAGGGGAGCAGTTCCCCAGACTGCTCTAAGAGATCAGACAGCTCAACTTTAGCGTGTGTATCTAACGCAAATGCACCGGGGATTCCAAACAGGTAGAAGAAATTCCCTCGCTTGCATTCAGGGCTGTCGCAATAGATGTCAGGCATTATCCAATTCTCTAGACGAGATTGGCATTCAAAATAGGGATCTTCCAAGCCTCGTTCTTCTCTTTCTTTTTCAAAACAGAGTGACTGATAATCTCTTAAATCAGATTTTACTTTGAAAACTTTCATGACAACTCAATCTGTACTAAGATTCCAGCCTCATCAATCATTCACACCGTCATCCCAAAGCTCTTCGAAGATCAAGCCCGTTAAACCACATTTCTCGACTCTCCCCTTGAAAGTGTCCTCCGGCCGTTTTCCCATCCCGGTGTAAGTGAGAATTTGTGTTCTGCGTTTTTCAGGGAATTTGAAGAGAGGGGTTCCATTAATGCGTTTTCGGTCAAAAACATATTTCTTAATTTCATGCACACGTCCGCTACTTTTGAAATAGGTGCAATCTGATTTCTTTTCATTCAGAACATCCAGGCATACGAGCGCGTTAAATAAATACATCGGCTCGTCATCCATGTAAAGGGGAAGCAGTTCCCCAGACTGTTCTAAGAGGTCAGCCAGTTCGACTTTGGCATGTGTGTCTAACACAAATGCGCCAGAGACTCCAAATAGGAAAAAAAAATTACCTCTTTTTTTGTGTGGGCTTTGGCAATAGATCTCGGGCATTTTCCAATCGTCTAGACGACGTTGACATTCAAAATAAGATTCCTCTAGACTCCAGAAGTCATTATCTACAAAGCAAAGTGACTGGAAGTTATTTACATCATAATCTATTTTGAAGACTTTCATGATTACGCCATCTATGTCAAAGTCTAGTCTCTTCAATCATCCACACCGTCATCCCAGATCTCAGTGAAAATCAAGCCTGTCAAACCGCATTTTTCTACTCTTCCCTTGAATGTATCCTCCAGTCTCTTCCCCATGCCGGTATAGGTATACATGTCCGTTCTGGATGTTTCCGGGATCTTGAACAAGGTGGTGTCGTTGAAACCTTTACGGTTAAACGTGTACTTATTGATTTCTTGCAACCTTTTCGTACTTTTGAAGTAGGTGCAATCCGATTTCTCTTCGTTTAGAACATTCAGACATTCCAGGATGTTAAATAAATACATTGGTTCGTCATCGAGATAAAAAGGAAGTAATTCCCCAGCAGGTTCCAGGAGATCAGCCAATTCTACCTTGGCGTGGGTGTCTAACACGAATGCACCGGGGATTCCAAACAGATAGAAGAAATTTCCTCGCTTGCATTCAGGGCTGTCGCAATAGATGTCAGGCATTATCCAATTCTCTAGACGAGGTTGACATTCAAAATAAGACTCTTCCAAACTCCAGAAATCGTCATCTTCAAAACAGAGTGACTGATAATCTCTTAAATCAGATTTTACTTTGAAAACTTTCATGACAACTCAATCTGTATCAATAAGTGAATGTATTGTTTAATAGTTGATTGCGAATCTCTTCCAAGTAATCGACGGCCTCCTCTCTACTCGTTGCTTTCAGTAGCTTCTCTTCAACAGCTCTGTAGTAATCACGAGTATGTATCGTAGAATGCGCTGGCAAGCCGGTTCCCGCGGCGACCGTTTTATTCCCCGGCAGGAAAACGCCATTCTCCGCGGAATCAAGATCGATATTGAATTTTTTCAAAATCGCTCTGGATTTGGCTGCACGTTCGTCACCGTGAGCAGTAATGTGATGCGCGGCGTAATTTTTCTCGCGAGTGTATCCGGCCTTTTTAAGGTTTCGGCCCAGCCTTCGGGAGGAACAGGCGTTGTGGACCAGTACCCCACCGCTACCCACATGATACACGTGGTCGACCTGCACTTCCAGATTGTACACCGTGTGGAGGCCAGCGCGTGAGGTGACCGACTCGACGTAAGAGACACCCTCCAATGTCCGGACTTTTTCACCTTTTCTTAACTCGTCCGCTCGCACAAATTCGTGCCGATCCTCCGACCAGAACGGGTGGTTGGGGGTCGTTCCGATTGAGGTTTCTTCAGAGGCGATTTTGAGGTCGATTAATCGCTTGCCGGAATGCTTGAACGTGGCGGTGACGATCCGTCCGGGGCCGTCCAGGATCTCCGGGCAAGGTTCGATCTTGAGCACATCAAAATCGCTCTCGATCCCCATCTCCTGAAGATACAGGTAGATTTGCTTACCCGTTTCCGCTTCGTAGGTCGCTAACCATTCGTCTGGCCGCAACAGGCGAATGTCAGTTTGGGACCCGTTCGGATGGCTGGCTCGGAGCGTTAATAGTTTCCACGTTTCCGGATCAACATCTGCACCGAACTCGTAATCTTGCTCGTCCGTCGGATTGTTCGCCCAGACTTTGAAGCCGGGGGTGATATCGGCGATTCGCTTATGCCCGGTGGTGTATTTCGTTTCTGTCGGAGCGACACTCGCTTGCAGTTCCGTCGTCCCTTTGTCCGAACCCGGCCAGCAACAGAAGGCGCCCGCTATGCCACCGATGAGTAATACCACGGGGACTACGGTTTTCAGCAAGCCCGTGAGTGAGAATGATTTCCGGGTGACTGGTTCCGCAGTTGGCTGCCATCCCATAGAGGAGTTCGTGGTCGTTGGCTTACTCATCAGCTTTCCTTCAACTCGTTCGTCATCATCCAGAAAACTCGCATCCGCAAACACATCATCCATCGGTAACGGTTTCTCCTCTGCAACTGACGTTACGGTTTTCTTTTCGAGTCGTTTCGGTTTCACAGGAACAGTGATGCTCCCGCGACGATTAACATCGCTGATGGAACGACCGAGTATTTCGCCTCCTGGATCAAAAATCCGCTGAATAAAGCGGCCAACCTCAACGCCGGTCATGCTGATGCGGTCTCCTTGGGCATAACCAAGCTTATCCGCACGACGGTTTATGATGATATGATCGACTATAGTTCCGCCGAATACATCGCCGGTTCGTTTGTTGGATTCGTGCATTCCTTCGTGATCTCCGGAGCCGCCTTCTCCTCGCACACCGGTTGGGCTTTCACCTTCGCCAGGGGGTACAATGTAGCAGGGAATATTATCCCTGCCGTCCTGGTGATGAAAAAGATTTATGACGGAGAGGACATCACGATCTCGGATGCCCTGGGCATCGCCGCTCCAGTTGCAGGCAGCCTGATCGGTCGCGCGACACGCGGCTTCGGGATTCGCTGTTTCGTGGGACCGACCGGGGTGGTCACCCAGTATGAACCGAACGGAGCCTGGGTGGGGGATCCAGCGATGCTGAATTCGGAAGAGGATGGTTTCGCGGCTTCAATGCCGCTGGGAACGGTTCTGTTGATCGGGGTGGCGGGAGCCTCGGTAATTCGCCAGATGGAAAAGAAACGTTCACCGGGCGAACGACAACTTCCCGCCCGCAAACAGAAACGATTAACCCACACACCGGTCCCCAACCACAAATCTGAAGAGGAATCAAAAATGGCCGAGAAGATTTCGGACGAGCTATTCAGTGGGCTTGATTTGTACCAGCCGGAAGAATCGGAGGTGAAGGGAACAGGACCAAATTGCAGTTATCAACCGGAACCCGCATGGGAGGCACCGAAGCAACGCCCGTTCTCCTGGGCCACGGTTTGGTTACTGTTGTGTGCGTTTGTGGGGGGAATGTTCTTTGTCCCGTGGAGTGGTCAGGAGACAACCACGCTAGACGCAGCGGCAATTGCTCCATCCAAACCGAAGATCACCACGGTTCCGATCATGGATCTCAATCTGGGTCGCCGTGTGGTGGGGACGAACCCGAACCGGGAAGAAGTGGATGAAACGGCTCCTGATGTTGATCCGGAGACGTGGAAACAAATCAATCTTCAGATGACTAAGGCCAACGGGAAGTGGCTGAAGATTCATCTACTCCGACCGTTCGACTGGTTCGAATCAATGCAGGCGAAAGTCGGCGAGACAATCCATCTCGATTTGGTTGAGATGGGAGCGGTTGGTGATGCAAAGATTCTGTCTATCGAACCTTGTCCAGAGATTGAACCGGATGATGGGACGGGAAGGAATGTCATCACGGGTAAGTTTATCCATGAAGCGGATGGGAATCTGTTTAATCTCTATGTCGAAGGCGAAAAAGAACCGACGGGCGTGACGGGGAATCACCCGTATTGGTCGGTTGATCGGCAGGAGTTCGTTGAAGTCGAGAACCTGAAACCGGGCGAACAGATTGATACGCTCCACGGCTTCAAACAGATCGCCAGGATAATACCACGCCCGCGCGACGAGTTAGTGTATAATCTGGAGGTGCATCGGGAGCATGTGTACCGCGTGGACAAATACGGTACACTTGTGCACAATATGTGTGGGACTCCATTCCACCATCAATGGATAAAGCATTCAACATTCAATCAAGTAAAAGCCCAAGCTGGTGCTGTTGACCTTAAAAAATTCCAGGCTGCTTTGAAAAAAGGAAAGGTTGGCCCATTCGGACAAAGTGGCATAAAGAAACTCGCTAAGGAGCATAACGGCTACCAATACGAGTTGAAAATTAAGGGAAGTGCTCACCGAATTCTTGGAAACGTAAATGACAGGGGCGTTTTAATTTTTGATAAGTTCATTCCAGGAGGGCTTCATTAGTTTTGAGTGTAAATAAATTATTTATTGATACATTGCTTCCTACTGATAAGGTAGTCGAAGATGTTCAACGAATGTTAGTTGAATCAGAGAGAACAATTGAATTCGATGATGGCGTGGTCTATTTGCCTGAACAGGTAACATTGCGAGTTCTCTACAAAGAACTCAATCTTTGGTATTACGAGACCGATTTTGGAAATCACATTTTAGTCGAAGTTGCATTTGATATAGATTCTTCTCATCGCCTAGCTTATGCTTACTTGTGGTACAATGAGACGTGTGAGTTGATAACAGTAGACATCTCAGAAACTAGAAGATATACCAAATAGAAATGGGGGGGATTATGTTTAAATCTGTGGTGATTGAACATCTCGATAAACATTTTCCATCACTTCAAGTTACTGATGACTTAAAAACGATAATTACAAAAGAAAAAGGCCGCATTGATGTTGATGGTCGTGGCTTGGTAATACCTGTTGAAACTACGTTAGATGTTGTTGCGAAATGTATGGGCGTAAGTTACTCAGGAGAGGATAACGGTAATCGCTTTGGTGCCTTGATAGCTGTTGGTGGAGTGGTTTCCCAAAAACACAATGTTATTATTCCCCGGTACGCATTTTCTATTATGTGGTATTCTGAGAAAAAAGAACTTCAGAGTGTTAAGTTTTCAAAACGATATCCATAGTGCTTTCAGTTGCTGTCCTGGTCCATAATTCCGGTGCCGATGTTCTAGATGTCAAGATCGCGCCTGAGCCAGTCGCTATCGGTTCGACGCTGCAAGGTGAAAAAACTCCGCGGCAGGACAAAATAAGTTGTTGCAGTAAGTTATGTTCAATTTGAAGGTTGATTTTCGAACGAATTTCGACGAGGGGAAGCGGAATACTGTTTTGTGAATGTGGTCCAGACTTATTATTCGAGGACTAAGTTGGTGCAAGATGACAATCGCGAGATTTCTAAACGGCGTGTTCGAAGATGAGCAGCATTCCGAAACTTCAATTGCGTTGAAGTACCCAGTAAATGACGAGACTTTGCAAGAACTGATCAATTGCTGTGTAATGCTTGAGTATAATCTTCTCGATTTCATCAATGTGTATTCTCACGACAAAAAGAATCTCCTTAGAGTAGGTGTGGTTCGCGGCGAGAAGTATAGCTTCCTCGATTTCGAGCCTAATAAATATAAAGTGACTCTGTCGATTGACGCGTTGCAAGCATTGCTCTCTTTTCTGCTCGTCTGCTTGCGAGACTCTCAGTACTTCCCCAACCATATCGACATCGAATTAACTTCCAATCATTCAGCATGGCAGGACTGCACATTCATTTTTGCATATCCAGATTGAAAAACGAGTTATTTCTAAACTTTGTTTCCTTCCAACTCACTACGAACCGGAGGAGTCACCTAAGTGAATCTTGACCAGGGTCGAGCCCACGACGAACCCCGGTCGTACACAAAGATCATGGGGACTATCGTTCAAATTCACTAAAAACCACGCATTCCGGGTACTCCATCCCCCTCGCTTCCCCGGTTTTCCCCCACCAAACACTTGGCGACGGTCCCCTATTGCCTGTAAGCTGGGGGGATGTGCTGGTTTGGGGGTGTCCCGTGAAACTGGCGCTGCTTCCTGCCTGAACTCCTGCATTCAACAATCCATCCTTACATCACACAAATATAAGAGGTTAACCATGCGTTCCATTTTGTTGGCATCCCTTGCCTTGTTGCTCTCGTTTTCGATGGCTGCTTCGGCGGCGGATCATAAAAGTCCGACTTTCCTGACCGCTGAGGAAGCGGGGATCGATTTCCAGATTCAAGGTGAATATGTCGGGATGGCGGGTGATGTCAAAATGGGAGCGCAGGTGATCGCTCGCGGAAAAGGAAAATTCGAAGTCCACGTTCTGGGTGGCGGTCTGCCTGGTGATGGAGCCAACGGGCGGGACATGATTGTCCTCGACGGTAACCTGGCGGACGGAGTTGTCACTTTGACAGGAGGCATTGCCACGGGAACGATTGAAGGCGAAACGATGACCGTTTCCGTGCTCGACGGCGAGACATTCTCTTTGAACAAAGTTGTTCGACAGTCACCGACTTTAGGGGCCAAAGCTCCCGAGTTTGCCGCCACCTTGTTTGACGGAACCAGCCTCGAAGCCTGGAATGGAGGCGTCATTGTGGATGGTCTCTTGGGCACGTTGGGTGAGAATGGAGCCCCGAGAACGAAGAAGAGTTTCAAAAACTTCACGTTGCATCTCGAATTTCGGACTCCCTTTATGCCGGAAGCGACCGGTCAGGCGCGTGGTAACAGTGGTATGTACTTA
>JAGQQC010000240.1 GCA_020426395.1 Planctomycetaceae bacterium | reverse complement strand
CGCGTGTTGCCGTGCATCGCATGAAACTTCCTTTTGCTTTTGCTGTACCGACAGTTTGGGTTGGACTGGAATTTTTACGGGGGTTCCTGATGACCGGATTCCCCTGGTACTTCCTTGCTCACTCTCAATATCGCTGGACTTCTCTGATCCAGATCGCAGACTTGACGGGAACGTATGGAGTCAGTTTTCTTCTGGCTGGTACGGCTGCGGTGATTACGGCTTTACTTCCCGAAGAATTGTTTCATCGTCTGAAAATGTTGACGAAAAATGTCGGTCCCACGACAAGTCAACCTCAGCCCGCTTTGCTGGCGACTCCTTCCCGCCCGAACTGGATGGTTCTAGTGCAACTGGGGCTCTTTGCCCTGGTGTTGGGGTACGGTTACTTCCGACTGTCAGAAACCGAGTTTCAACCCGGTCCGCGTGTCGCGTTGGTTCAAGGAAATTTCACGTCGTCGCTGAAGCATGACCCGCGTGAGTTTCAGCAAATCTTTGAAATGCACTATTTCCTCACAGGGCAATCCGTGCAGTATCAGCCCGACTTAATCGTCTGGCCGGAAACGATGTACCGATACCCATTGATGACCGCTGAAGCGGGCCTCACAGAGGATGATTTGGTTCGTCTGGCACCGATGGTTCCTCCCGATCGCTGGAATCATCCGGAAGTCACGGAATCTCTGGAGAAGTTAAGTGAGCAATCTGGGGCGGCGATGGTGATTGGTGTCGACTCCCGACGTGTCGATCATTCAGGAATGCATGTCTACAATTCAGCCGTCTGTATGACTCCCACCGGAGGAATTAAGGGGAGCTACGATAAAAATCACCGCGTTGTTTTCGGGGAGTATGTTCCCTTCCAGGAACAATTGATGGGAAAAAATTCGGAATCCCTGGCAACAGGCGCAATGGGATTGAGCGCCGGAGATGGCCCTTACATCTTCAATTACAAAGAGTGGAACTTTGCCCCGATTATCTGCTATGAGGATACCGTACCCACCTTGGTACGCGACTTCGTGAAAGAAGGAGCCGATAACGATCAACCAGTGGATTGTCTGGTCAACTTAACCAACGATGGTTGGTTTCATGGTTCAAGTGAATTGGAACAGCACCTGATTACGGCCTCTTTCCGGTGTGTCGAAACACGCACGCCGATGGTTCGTGCCGTCAATACAGGCATCTCCGCAATCATCGATTCACAAGGGGTCATTCGATCAAATCCGGAAGTCTTTCAGACTGTTGAGCTGGAGAACGGTAAAGTGCAGTCCGAACTGCATGATTCGATCGTCAATCCGAAGACCGGTCACCTTTTCAAGCAGGTGAACGCTATCCTGATTGACCAGGTTCCCCTCGATAATCGTACGAGTCCGTATCTTTACTACGGGGACTGGTTCGCAGGGCTTTGCCTCGTCCTGGTCTTGGTTTCATTGATTGTTGCCTGCTGGCCCCAACGGAAGCTGGTCGCTGTTCCGGCTAAGTAAGATTTGGTGGGTCGCGTAGCGACGCGCGGGCATGGAATTCAGAAAACGTACGAAGGTTTCACGCGAATGAAAATGTGGTAACCGCTTGTGCCTTCGGCATCCAGACAACGCTTCGCGATTGTCTGGGTTACCCATTGTGCATTATCTCCTTACGCATCAATTTCGTCCGGTTCCAGTGCGGCGATGTAGGGGAGATGCCGGTATTCATCGTTGTAATCGAGTCCGTAACCGACGACGAATTCGTTAGGAATTTTGAAGCAGTGATGGTCCGGCGCGAAATCGACTTCCGTTCTTTCCGCTTTCCATAAAAGAACAGCAGTTCGCACGGAGCGGGCTTTTCGGTTTTCGATAATCGGAATCAGTTTCTGTAAGGTGTGGCCGGTATCGAAAATGTCGTCCAGCAGTAATACATGACGACCTTCGACGTTGGGAATCAGGCTCTCATTAATAATGAGTTCCCCGCGTGTGGTGCTCGTTCCGCGATAGCTGGAAGCCTGAATCAGTCCAATCTTCAGCGGTAATTCTACAGCCCTGACCAGATCGGAAAGAAGAATGACGCTGCCGGTCAAGACGCCCAGAATCGTGAGTGGTTCCCCTTGATACCATTCTTCGATCTCCCGGCCCAGTTTATGAACCGCTTCTTTGATTTCGGCGGCTTCAATCAGTTTTTTCACTTCCCTCTCCTGCGGGGCGCTAATTGGTTAAGAATAAGAGCTAGTATAACCTGCGCCGTCTGGAATCGCATCGTCAACTGCTGGTGACCTTTCTCGGGTGTTTTCCACCGAGGGAAGATTGATCGTGGAGAAGTTTGCGAGCCTCCTCCGTTTTCTGTTTGAGGTGCTCCAGTTGACGCAATTGTTGATGCGCCGTCCGGCATGCGACGGAGAGTTCCGGATACAGCGGACTCGTCAGTTTTTTACGCGTCAGGTTATCGGCCAGTTGTTCAATTTCCCGATTCAAACCACGCCGAATTTGCATAGTGAGGGCGATGACTAATACGCCTGACCAGAGCAACAGAAATATTCCAGCGGCGATGTAGAATTCCATCCGTAATAACGGAGCTTCGTACAGAAAGGAATCGATGAAGAAGTTCTTACCGATTCGTAACAGGACGAAGATGAGATATACCGACCAGATCGTTTCGTAGAAGAATCGTGTCAATTTCCCCGAGTTTCGTTTGGCGATTCGTTCGATCAGTTCGTCGATTTCATTTCCTACATCGGCCAGAAAACGGGATTCCACCCGGGCGGCATCCTCTTGCAGGTTATCAAAAGTAAAGTCCTGGATTTCCTGCGGATTGAAACCGGCGTCCAGAGCATATCCTGACACGACGATTTGGCTTTCGCGTAAGACTTCGTCATCGATTCCCATCGATAAAATTCGTTCCGCCTGAGATTCGGCGCTTTGTTCCGTCTGTCGTGACTTAATCCAGCGCATTCCCTGCAGGGTACCGATGATCGCCATTTGCGCGGTACTGCGGGCGCGGAAAAATGTAAGTGACGCGGCCAGATTCCCCAGGCTGTTGTATAACCTTAGAACCAATGAGAAGGGACCGATTCCCCAGGTCTCTGCAACCGAGTTAAGTAATCGACGCTCCCAGAGTCCCCTGCTCGATTGCAGTTCGGACTTCAGATTACTGGTCAGTTTCTGAGCGAGTTTCTGTTGTTCCTGTTCGAGAGCACTCTCCAGCTTACGGAGGGCAACCAGGTGATCATGCAGATGGTCAAGTCCCCGATCAATTCCCGCTTGTAAGAGATCAAGCAAATTCGCTCGGCGAATCCGGTGTCGATGCGATGAGGAGAGTTCGGAGAGAATGGTATCGTATAACCGCCGAAAGTCACCCGAGAGTGCCACACCTCGTTGTTGTTCCTGCAATCCTTTGAGGGAATCGACAAAGAAAAGTTCTGGGACAGCGTAGGTTTGTTCAAGTTGAGTTCGCCAATCCTCCCGGATATCTTCGTCAATATCGGCATGCGTTTGTACGAAGAGTAAACGACAACCAACCGCTGCCTGGAACAGTTCTTCTTTAACGCGCGAGGATCGGTATTTTTGCTGTGAGGTCGTATAGATGAGGACATCGCAGTAAGGCATCATGCGATGTAGCCGGGCAAGATTACTTTGCTGAGCAGCAGTTTCGTCCGTGTCCGGGTCTGGACAGTCAACAAGAACGATATCCTGGAGCAGTGGAGAATCGATCACCTCCACTTCAAAATCCTGAATAGGGAAGCTGAGTTGTGCTGGATCAGTCGAAGGATGCACTAATAAGACAGGTCGACGAGTCGTGGGGCGTTGTTTTCCTGTCTGGCTGACTTCCGAACCTACGAGAGCATTGACCAGGGTGCTTTTCCCGGTACCCGTTCCGCCAAAGGTGGCGACGACCAGGGGGTGTTCAATACGCAACCGAAGATCTTCCGCGCGGGTGAGTAGTTGTTTCAATAAACTTTGTGAATGCTGCAAAGGTTCCCACGGATGGTCCGTATCGATCCAGCGACGTAACTGTGTTGTCAGCTCGTCGAGTCGGGTCAGAAGTTCTAATTGATCGATACGTGGTGTAGACATCAATATTGTCTCAAAAATATTGTCTCAAAAAATCATCCAGAGTTGGAAGTTAAACTTGGTTCAAGATCGTGCATGTGTTGTCGCAATTTTAATAGTGCGGATTCGACGTTCTTGAATTCATCGGATTGGTTCAACGTGGCCGCTTGTTGCAGTTCGCCCGGTAAGTTCCCGAGTAATTCTTCCTTGACCAGGTCCATCATCCATTCCACCCGGATGCGGGTAAAGTGGTCTTGCAGTTTTTGAAACTTTGCCTGCAGAAAACCAATTGAAGAACTGGCGGTGGAAGTCACGGCCTGCTCACCCGCGACAGCGGTGACTGTCCCGATTGTGAAATCGGCAATAAACGAGGAAACGACCGGGGCAACCAGTTCTCCCGCTGGTCCCCAACCGACGGTAAACAGCACGACGCTGGTGACTGGTCGAATGGCGGCGGAAGCTTGATTCAAGTTTTGATAGAACCGATACATCTCCGGACTGTTCTGTTGAAACTGGCTCATCTCCTGATGCACAACCTGTTTCAAGTTGTGTTTCAAGTCGAACGCATCGTGGCGGGCTTTAAGTCGGTCGAGTAATTTTTCTCGATCATGCCCTGATAGGGCGCGTTCAAAATTCGGACGAATCAATGTCGAGGATGAGTCACGCATCCAACTGAGCGTCTTGAATATTTCGTCTACCGTTTTCAGTAACGCTGTTCGTTCCCGTTTGCGATATTCTTCCAAAGGAGGCGCTGATTCACCCGAGATTGATTTCTTTAACATCTTGAACGGCCAGACGACGCCAGCACCTACCGTGTCATAAACGGATTGCACCTGCCGGGCCCAACCAGTCTGGTGTTCTTTCCACCAGAGGCGTATTTCTTCGACGAGAATTCCATTGGAAATAACGGGCCAGTCAGAGATTTGGGTCACACTTTCGGTGGATATTTTTTCTGCTGCGACACGGAATTCCTGGCTAAGCCGCTCGATCTCGGTGAGAAATCCTGAGACCCCCTGCTGAGGATCGAGAACTTCCTTGAGTGATCCTTGTAGCGTGCGTAGTTTGATTTCCTGGAATTTGAGTTGTGAAAGATCGGTGGCCAGATTGCTCGATTGCGTGACATTCTCGTTGGCCGCTTCTTTCGCAGCCTCGTTCGATTCCTGATATTTCCGTTCGAGGAAGAGAAGCCGGTTTTCAGTTACGGCGGTGCGATCATTCGGGACCAGGTATAAATATTCCGGGCGTGCTCCGGTTGCCGAACAAAATGTATCCAGCCAGACGGGCCAGTATTCTTCATCATCTGGTAGCTGACATTGGTTGAAGACGACCATCAACACTTTGTCTTCCGCAGCCGCTTTCCGGAAGAACTCTTTTACGGCCGCATCGTTATATTTTTGTTGGGTGAGAACCGTGATCAATATATCGGCCGTCAACCGGATTTTATCGGCTCGATCCCAATTAACGACGGCGTCGCTATCGATGTCGGGGGTGTCCAATACCAGCAGGTTGGGAGGAAGGTGATCGGCTTCCCGCCAGTACAGATAGTCGGTACTTGATTCCTCAAGAGCTTCGTTCGCAGCGGACCATTCTCGCAGCTCGAAGGAGTTGAAGATCTCTTTGAGATTGTGATTTTCCGTAAACCCGACAGGAACTAGGCAGACGGGATGTTTGGTTCCGGAAGCGAGAGGACTGACGGAACTCACTTGTTCCCCGGCGAGGCGGTTGAAGATAGCACTTTTGCCGATATTCGTTCCGCCGACCACAGCGGCAATCAAGAACGAGTCCTGATGCATTTGGGGGAGCAGTTTATGTTCGATGAGCTGATACCATTCCCGCTCATTCAAGGGATCGATTTGTAGCAGATGACTGACCTGATGGAGTTTCTCCGTCGTGGTTTTCAATTCTTTCAATTGATTGGCAAGTGCAGACAGGGACACCATCAATTTTCCATCGACAGAGATAAATCGGAACGCTCAGCATCTGTCTAATCATACGCCACCTGCAGCGATTGGTAAAAGGAGCAAATCCCAATTACGCAAGGCTTTAATAGACTGTCTGCTGTTGTGCAGGATTTACCGGATTCCGTCGAATCAGAATGCCGAGGAGAGCCTGAAAAACCCTCATAATTCGTCTAATCGATACCCGGCAAAGAAACGCCATTTCGCCCAAAAGGTGAACCAATCCCGCAGGGTTTCCTGTAATTCGCTGGTGGATTCTGATTCTTTGGGGAAAGTTGATTCCAGGGCCCGTCCGAGTGGCTGGCCATCAACCAGTGCTTGCAAAAGGCGAAACTGGGTTTCCTCCACCGCTCGTCGCCGCACGACGTACTCGGACCGGAATACGACCAGCCACGTTTTTTCAGGGGTGGGTAGGCTCGGCTGCTCCTCTTTTTTGACCGCGGTCGCATACAGATGCACTGGGTGGCTGAGTTCCAACAGACGCAGGCAAGGGGCTGGTTTTAGACAGAGCCGATTCCAGTCTTCGCTGGGAATCGAAGCAAGTTCAGCGACATCAAGCCCCGGTTCGGTTTCCATTCCGGGACCGTCGAAAACCTCTGCGTAGGTCCGTTCGAGTCGCGCGAGATCAATCAGAAAATCGGGCCAGCTTTGGTCGATATCAGCGGGTCGGGTTTCTTCCAGGAACTGGGGGAAGTTACGCCCCAGGTCATCCAGCGTGTAACTAGTGGATGGGTAAGACTGCAGAAAAGTGAATACAAAACCAGAGAATGTTTCCTCTCCGAGTGCTTCCTTTAAGGCAGGGAATTCTACTCCGAGGCAATCGATCAACCGCGCGTAATAGGCGTTGCCGTAAACTTGGAGGCGTTCCAGACTCGTTAATTGTTCCGAGCGGGGAATGACGGTTTCCAAGGCATCCGAGTGAATCGCCAGTTGTGCTTGTGCTTCAGAAGAATGAATTCCTTCTTCCACACCATCGGGATGCGTAATGACCAACTGCATCCATTGTTGCAATACCGGTAAACTGAAGATGGATTTCGGTTGATTCATACCGACAAGTTACTCGTATTCAACGACCGTAAGTGTAGAGGGGTGAGGGACTGTTGAATGGTTCGTGTTTGTTTCCACT